>DASRSQ010000908.1:0-3986 GCA_035656475.1 Gemmataceae bacterium
ATATGCCATCAAGGATCCCTCGCAGGTCTTCAGTCCGGGTCTGATCTTCTACAAATCGCTGATCGCGCGCAACATCCAGAACCTGGTGAAGCGCGTCGGCAATCCCGAGCGCCTGCGGCCGCATGTCAAGACACACAAGACACGCCAGATAGTGCGCATGGAGCGCGAGGCAGGAATCACCAAGCAAAAATGCGCGACCATTGCCGAGGCGGAGATGCTGGCACAATGCGAGGTGCCGGACATCATGCTGTCGTATCCGCTGGTCGGGCCGAACTGTGCCAGATTCGCACAGCTGATCCAGAAGTATCCCGGCAGCAAATTCTCGACGATCGAAGATCACGCCGCCGGCATCCAGCAGCTGTCGGCGGCCCTGGCAAAAGCGGGCGTCCAGGCCGAGGTGTTGCTGGACATCGACGTCGGCCAGCATCGCACCGGCATTGCCGCGGGAGCAGAAGCGCGTCGGCTGTACGAGCTGCTTGCGCGTTCACCTGGCGTGAAGCCAGGCGGGTTGCACATCTATGACGGCCACAACCATCAACATCCGCCGGAGGATCGCAAGGCCGCGGTGCAGGCAATGCTCGCGCCGGTGCTGGAGATGCGCGATGCCCTGGTGAAAGCTGGCTTGCCGGTGCCGCGCATGGTCTGCGGCGGCACGCCGACGTTTCCGGTGTTCGCGGCCATGGAGATCGCCGGCGCCGAATGCTCGCCGGGTACCTGCGTGCTCAACGATTTCAACTACGGCCAATGGTTCCAGGATCTCGGCGAATTCACGCCGGCGGCGTTGTTGCTGACGCGCGTCATCAGCCGGCCGACGCCGACGCGCGTCACGTTCGACCTGGGCTACAAGGCGGTCGCCTCCGATCCGCCGGCCGGTAAACGCTGCGTCATTCTCGATGTCAAAGGCGACCAGATCCTGCACAACGAGGAACATCTCGTGGTTGACACGCCCGACGCGGAGCGATTCCAGCCAGGCGATTTGGCCTACGCGATGCCGGCCCATGTTTGTCCGACGTGTGCGCTGCACCAGTTCGCGTATGTCGTCGAGAACAATCAGGTCGTGGACCGCTGGGACATCGCGTCGCGCGACCGGATGCTGACGGTGTGATCGGTTGATATAATAGCCGGAGGAAAACCCGAAATCCGAAATTCGAAATCCGAAACAAACTCGAAATTCGAATCGGAAAACGCAAACCGCGGGTTCAGTTTCCGCCTTTGGATTTCGGATTTGTTTCGAATTTCGGATTTCGAATTTAGGACCATCCATGGAAGATTCTCCCGATCCACTGAAACCGAAATATAAGCGGGTGCTGCTGAAACTTTCCGGCGAAGGCTTCGGCTCACCGGGCAAAACCGGCATCAGTATCGACGACACCCTCACCATCGCCACCCAGGCGAAGAAGGTGCTTGGCCGCGGTGTTCAGCTCGCCCTCGTCATCGGCGCCGGCAATCTCCTGCGCGGCGAGCAATTCTCCGGCAGCGGCGCGATCATCAAGAAAACCACTGCCCACTACATGGGCATGCTCGCGACTGTCCTCAATGGCATGGCGCTACAGAGCGCTCTCGAAAGCATTGGCTGCGAGACGCGGCTGATGACCGCCATGCGCATGGAGACGATCGCCGAGCCCTACATCCATCGCCGGGCTATTCGACATCTTGAAAAGGGCCGCATCGTCATCCTCGCCGGCGGCACGGGCAATCCGTTTGTCACCACCGACACCGCCGCGGCATTGCGTGCGTGTGAGCTGGAAGTGAACATCCTGCTCAAGGCGACAAAGGTCGACGGCGTTTACACCGAAGATCCCGAGATCAACCCTCACGCTCAGAAGTATCACAAGCTGACGCACGCCCAGGTGATTCGCGATAACCTCCGCGTCATGGACGCCGCCGCCATCGACATGTGCCGGACCGCCAAGTTGCCGATCTTGGTGTTCAACTTCAACAAAGAGGGAAACATCGAGCGCGCGATCGCGGGCCATCCGATTGGCACGCTCGTGGAAACCGCGTGACCCCTCAAGCCCCACCATGAGCGCAGCGATTGGTGGGGGTAGCCGCTTGCAGGGACAATCCCCACCAATCGCTGCGCTCATGGTGGGGCTTGGAGCTGAATCATGACATCCGATGAAATCCTGTTTGACGCCGAGGAGCGCATGGAGAAAGCCGTGAGCGTTTTCTCCGACCAGTTGCGCGGCCTGCGCACCGGCCGCGCCACGCCGGCCCTCGTCGACAATTTGCGCGTCGAGTACTATGGCTCGCCCACGCCGCTCAAGACGCTGGCTCAGATCAACTGCCCCGATCCGCAATCGATCGTCATCCGCCCGTTTGACGCGAGCTGCTTGAAGGACATCGAGAAGGCGATCCGCTCCAGCGATCTCGGCATGGCCCCGAACAACGACGGCAAAATGATCCGTCTGCAGGTGCCGTCGATGTCGGGCGATCAGCGCAAGAAGATGGTGGCGGTTATCAAGAAATCGAGCGAGGACGCCAAGGTCTCCGCCCGCAACATTCGCCGCGATGCCAACAAGCACTTCGATCAGGGCGAGAAGGACAAGGCCATGACCGAGGACGAGCGCGACCAGGGAAAGGAACAGGTGCAGGACCTGCTGAAGAAGTACGAAGGCAAGATCGACGAGTTGGCGGACAAGAAGTCGAAGGAAATCATGGAGCAGTAAAGGGCATGCCGGACATCGACGAAACTGCCGATCCAAGGCCCGGCATCCGAGCAGTTTTCCTGTCGGGCTTTCTGGGCGGGATTCTCGTTGGATTGCTCTACGTTCTCGTTACAGGATACCTATTCACGATCACTTGGTTCGAGGATCCGTCTGTATTTCTCATCTTTGCTGGCGTGGCTCTGGGAGTTGGCATACTCGGTGCAATGTTCGGAACATTCGTCGGCTTGGTTGTTCGTTTGCTCCTGCACGGAACGCGCGTCAGCGATAGTTGGTGGCCTTCAATCCTCTTGTCCGGTCTGACGTCGGCGCTCATTGGATTGAGTTTTGTGGTGATCATATTGCCCATGTTCGCATCACCTGAATGACATTCGCTCGCACTCAATCTCATGCGCACGCTCGCCGAAATCACCAAGCATGTCCCCGCCGATCCCGCGAGTGGGCTATCCGCGAGCGCTGTGGACGTCAGCCGGCAACACTTCGGCCGCAACACCCTCGCTCCCCTGCCCCGCGAGCCGCTCTGGCGCAAGTTCCTCGACAAATTCGATGAACCGATCATCAAGATCCTGCTCGCGGCTGCGCTGCTGTCGATGATCGTAGATCTTTTCAAGGCTGATTCGCTCACGGGCGGCATCGCGCTTGGCGTCCTCGTTGTCACGCTTGCAGCGGTCTACCTCGTCCGGCAAGAACATTGGGCGCCGACGCTGATGTTCGTGGCCGCCTTCGCGTTCTTCGGCGTCGGCGCGGTCCAGGGGCACTTCCTCGTCGAAGGCCTCGCGGTGATGATTGCCGTCATACTCGCAACCGGCGTCGCCTTTGCCAGCGAATACAAGAGCGACCGCGAGTTCGAGGTGCTCAACGCCCGCAAGGACTTGATCCAGGCAAAGGTGCTGCGCGACGGCCAGGTTCGCAGCTTGCCGATCGAGGACATCGTTGTCGGCGACATCGTCTTGCTCGAGACCGGCGACGAAATACCCGCCGACGGCCGAATCGTGCAAGTGAGCGAGTTGCAGGTTGATCAATCCCTGATGACCGGCGAATCGGAGCCGGTCGCCAAGGACATGCAGAGCAACGACGACATCTATCGCGGCACCCAGGTCGTCGACGGCGCCGCCCGCATGCTCGTCACGGAAGTTGGCGACGAGACCGCGCTCGGCCAGATCGCGCGCCGGCTGATGGCAGAAGACGATGAAACCGACGACGACACGACGCGCGTCAAACGCAAGCTGACGATCTCGAAGGAACTGACGCCGTTGCAGCAAAAGCTGGAACGGCTGGCGGGCCTCATCAGCAAGATTGGCTACGTCGCGGCCATTCTTA
>DASRSQ010000909.1:0-4395 GCA_035656475.1 Gemmataceae bacterium
CATCTTTGTCCAGATAGACCACTTCCGCGCGGCGCGTCTTGGCCTTGAACGCGAATGGATAGGACATTTCGACCACGTCGTTGAAGTACACCGTGCACTTCCAGTGGCAGTGATGCAACTTCGCCGGCCCCACCAACGGATAGAACTGCGGCTCATTTACCCGATCGACCAGCTTCTCGACGATGACTTCGACCTCATCGCGATACTGCTCATAAGCGTACGGCACGCTCGGCGGCAACGTGGGCAGGGCACGCAGCACCTCCGCCTTGCTCGGCGGCTGGTCGCAACAAAGTACGAGCTTTGCGTGGATTGGCGCCAATGGAAACGGTTGCAGCGCCGGCACTTCGCCTTTGACTTCGGGCGATTTCTGAACATCGCGCAGAACAGCCATTCGTCCGCCGCCGTCCGTCCAGAGACTCGCGAACAGCATTCCCGCTAACCACAATGCTTGCGTCATCGCCCGGCTCCTTCCGTAATAGAGGACCGATCCGTCGCGATGGCTATAGCAAAAACAAAAACCGCAGGTCAACGCGGACCTGCGGCTTGCGTTCTGTCAAAAGCAGGAAGTCGGGAGGGCGAGGCTCCTGCCGAGCCCTGAACTTTCTGCGGCCCCACGGCTCGGCTGGAGCCTCGCCCTCCCGAGGTCTTACCTTGGTCGATGTCACATTAGATCAGCGCGGAAAGCCAACGCCAACGCCCACCGCAAAAGGCGGAGGAGGCGGCGGCGGACCGTAAATTACCGCCGGAGCCGGCTGGACAATCACCGCGGTGGGGCGCCGCGATTGCATGTAGCTGATGACGCCCTGGCTGACCCCCTGGTTTTGCAGATCGATGATGTCATTCGTCGTCAGGTTGAAGTAGGAGCGTGTCGTGTTGATTTGATTGATGATGATGCCGTCCGGCGTGTTGCGCTGGGCCATCTGGATGACATCATTCAGGCTCATCTGGTTACGCGCCTGCTCGGCGGCAGCGACGGCCTGGGCCTGCGCGAAGCGCTTCTCGCGGTTCTGCTCGCGGTCTTCGCTATTGCCGACCAGCGCGCCGACCCCCGTGCCCAGCAGGCCGCCGACGATCATGGCGCCGGGATGGCCGCGGCCCGCAATCGCGCCAAGGCCGGTACCGATGGCGCCGCCGGCGATCGCGTCTTTTTCTGTATTGTTCATGCTGCTGCAGCCCGTGCCAACCAGGAGCAGCAGTGCCACCAGGTGCTTCGGGTTCATAGGATTCTCCTCAGCGGACGAACCGGATTCAGCGCGACCTTATGCCTTCGCCATCGAAATCTGTCAAGCGGAATGTGGCGAGGCTGCACAATTCGGGAGGAGGCCCTCACCCTCAACCCCTCTCCCAATGGGCAAGGGGAGCAGGCGCGCCGCCCGCGACGCCGCATTTACTTCAATCGGCAAACTCCAGCCTCGGGCTGCGTTACAAACAGGACATCCTCTGGAGACCTGCAATCCTGAGAGTTCTGGCAATCTCGGTTATGCAGGAGATGCCGGGATGAATTCAACTCGCTGACAGGAGTTATCTCTGACGGGGAACAACCACAGAGGTTGTGGAGAACACAGAGTTCACAGAGAGAAAACGATTAGACACGCCTACGTTGCATTGAAATCGAGCGCCGGCTAAAAGTTCGTGTCAGCGTCTCTCTGTGTGCTCTGTGTTCTCCACAACCTCTGTGGTTGTTCCCTGTCAGCGATACCGGTTTGTCGGCCAGCTGAATCAACGCACTGACGGCCTTGCTGGCTCTCCGTTCAGCGTTGAATTCAATCGTTCGTAACCCGACCGCTTACGCGGCACGGCTCGCCTGGAAGAGGATTTCGATGTCGAAACGCAAATCGCTCTACAGCGTCCATCCCAGCGTGGCCATGGTCCAGAAATGGCTCGCCGAGCTCAAGGCAAAAACGGGCCGTTCGCTCGATGAATGGATGACGTTGATCGACCGCGAAGGGCCGGCGACGAAAAAGGAACGCGTGGCCTGGCTCAAGACCGAGCACGAGCTTGGCACCAACAGCGCCATGTGGCTCGCGGAACGCTCACTCGGCGAGGGGGGCGACGAGGACTCGCCCGAAACCTATCTCAAAGCCGCCGATCGCTATGTCGACGAGATGTACGCCGGCAGGAAGGCAGGGCTGAAGCCGATTTATGATGCCCTGCTCAAGCTCGGCCTGGGCCTGGCCAAGGATGTGAAGGCGTGCCCATGCAAGACGATCGTGCCGCTTTATCGCAATCACGTCTTCGCCCAGATCAAGCCGACGACGAACACGCGCATCGACATGGGCTTCGCGCTCAAGGACACCAAGGCCAAGGGACGCCTCATCGACACCGGCGGCTTCGCGAAAAAAGACCGCATCACGCACCGCGTCCCGATCGAATCGCTTGGCGACGTCGACGCCGAGGTCAAGCGTTGGCTGCAGGTCGCTTACGACATGGACGAATAGGAACATCGCCATCGCACACCAACCCGACGCGCAAGCGAGGGGTCCTGCCAGCGGTTGTAGAATCCCGTGCTCGCGCTTCGGGTTGGTATTGCAGTTACTCAGGCGCGAAATTCCTTGACGCGCGTGCAATTCGGGCCTAAACCTGACATTCCGAGATGTTCGCACCGCACTCATCCCACCTGAGGAGTGACATTATGTTCAAGCGTGCAATGTGCGTCTTTTTCTTCGCCCTGAGCGTGGCCGCGCTCACCGCGGGCATGGGCACCAGTGGCGAAAAAAAGAACGCCAAGGATCCCAAATACAACAATCCCACCTTTGTTCCCACCGCGGACGAAGTCATCGAGAAGATGTTCGAGATGGCCAAGGTCAACGAAAAGGACGTCATTTTCGATCTCGGCTGCGGCGATAACCGCATCTGCTTCATGGCCGGCAAGAAGTATGGCTGCCGCGGCGTGGGCCTCGAGCTCAATCCGGTCCGCATCAAGGAAGCGATGGACCTCTGGGAAAAGAAATACAGCGACCTGAAGACGCTGGTCGAAACCCGTCATGGCGACGCCCTTCGGCCCAAGGACCTCAAGGATGCGACCGTTGTGGTCATGTACATGTTCCCGGAATTCATGGAGCTGTGGTTCCCGATCGCGGAAAAGACGTTGAAGCCCGGCACGCGTATCCTTTCGCACGATTACTCCTGGGACTACGAAAAGGACAAGAACAAATGGGCGCCGGTCGCCACGGCAACGGTCAAGAGCGCCAGCCGCGACAATCACAAGGTGCTGATGTGGGTCGTGCCCGAGAAGAAGAAGGCCACCAGCCGTTAATGCTCGCATACCAACGCACGCCCAATCGCAAGCTCACGCCCCAGCGCGGTGAGCTTGCTTTATTTGCGGAGGCAACACATGACACGATGGCCGCAGTGCCACTGCTCCAACGGACGGGCGACGCCCGCATCAAGGACTCGCTCGAAACCCGGCGCAAAGCAGGCCTGACCGAGAAGGAGGTCGAGTTCCGCGAAGGGGACGCTCTCAAGGTCAAAGATCTGGAGAAGGCGACGGTCATCATACTGTGCACGCCGGAATTCATGCAGCGGCTGGAGCCGCAGATCAAGACGCGTCTGAAGCCGGGCACCCGCATCGTGGCGCACGACTATCCGTTCGAGATGCTCGACGTCGATCGGATGGTGCAATTGGACGCCGGCGATGGTCGGACCAAGACGCTGTACCTGTGGACGATTCGTGAACCCAAGAAGTGAATGGTCCCGGCTCCTCGTTGCCAACCGGAACCGGCGTTTGGGAACGAGGATGCCGAGATGCAGGTTCAGGCCAGCAGCGCCGGTACCGAAGTTTGCGGCTCGCCGCCGGTGACGTGGACGTTGCCTTCGGCGTCGACGAAGACGTCGACCTCGCTGCGGATGCCGAACTCGGGCAGGTAGATGCCGGGCTCGACCGAGAAACAGGTGCGTGGCATGATGCGACGCTCTTCACGGGTCTCGAAGCCGTCTATGTTGGCGCCGTTGCCATGCACTTCCTGGCCGATCGAATGGCCGGTGCGATGGACGAAATAGTCGCCATAGCCCGCCTTCTCGATCACCGCCCGGCACGCGTTGTCGACTTCCCATCCCTTCAGCACCTGCTTGGCCGCGAAGGCGTCGCGAACCTTGGCGATGGCCGCATCGCGCGCCGCCGCCACGATGGTGAAGACCTCCTTGAACCGTGCCGGCGCTTCCTTGCCGACAAAGGCCACCCGCGTCAGGTCGCTGTAGACGGCGCGCGGCCTCTTGCATTTCGCCCACAGGTCGATCAGCAGGCAATCCCCTTCCACGATCGGCGCGTCGGCGCCGGCCTTCGGCTCGTAATGCGGATCGCCGGCATGAGCATTGACCGCGACGATCGGGGCATGGTCCGCCTGCACCCCGTTCTTTTCGAAGTGATCGAGGATCACCTGTTGCACCGTCGTCTCG
>DASRSQ010000910.1:0-3226 GCA_035656475.1 Gemmataceae bacterium
ATCACCAATACCGTGAACATCGACGGGGCGAGCGCCCCCGGGTTCGCTGGCGCACCGGTCGTCGAAATCGACAACAATGGCTTCGCTGGTCTTACCATTAGCGGCTTTGCTGACCGTCTCGCTTCCCTTAGCATCGTGCACGCCAGCGGTCCCGGCGTGACCCTTCTGGGTTTGGGCTCGCTTGGGCCATCCCTCGGTGACGACACGGTCGTTGGCAACGATATCGGCCTCGCTCTCGATGGATCGGTAGCCGCCAACACGGGCGTCGGTTTGTTCATCGATAATTCCAGCGGTGACACCGTCGGCGGAACGACCCCCCTCGATCGCAATGTCATCAGCGGCAACGGCGCGGGCGGCATTGAGGTGGCGCCGAGCGGTGCGTTCGGGCTGACCGGCAAGATCGTGGGCAATTTCATCGGGACGGACCACACCGGACAAACGGCCGCGGCCAACCAGGGCAATGGCATCACGATATTCGCGGGCGTAGGCGACCGAGGTAACGTTACCGGTGCCATTGCCGTCGGCGGCGCGGATGCGGGCGATGGCAACACGATCGCCTTTAACAGCCAATACGGCATTGTCGTCGACACGGGCAGAGGTAACACCATTAGTGAGAACTCCATCTTCAACAACGGAGCGGGGGGCATCCTCCTGACCAACAATGGCAACAACAATCAGCCAGCGCCCGTTTTGACAGCCGCCTTTCAGCCTACTCCCACCACAATCGAGGTTAGCGGCACTCTTGTGGTGCCGAGTTTTCAAGGGTCCGGTGTGCCCTATGTCGTCGAGATCTTCGCCACCCCGACCGGCACGCCCACGGGCCAGGGCCGGAATTTCATTGGCTCGCTGACCGTTGTCCCCAATGCCGCCGGCATCGCTCCGTTCGTCTTCCGCTCCAGCTTTGCCTCAGCCAGCGGAAACTCCTTCACAGCCACAGCCACAAATGGCGAGGGGACCAGCAGCACCTCGGCTTTTTCCCCGGCCCTCGGACTGAGCGGCAGTGCCAACACGGTCTTCGTGGCGAGCACTTACGGGCTTCTGCTCAATCGAGCTCCCGATGCCGCCGCCTTCTGGGTCAACGGATTGAACGGCGGAACCCTCACTCCTGCCAGCGCGGTGCTCGGCATCGAAGGGAGCGAAGAGTACATCAGGGACCAGGTCGACGCCATGTACTTGCGCTACCTGGATCGGGCCGCCGACCCGCCAGGCCAGCAGCACTGGGTCGGCGTCGTACAGGCTGGCGGTACCTTCGAGCAAGTGGCCGAGGGACTGGTCAGCTCGCAGGAATACTACGTGCTGCAAGGCGGAACCGATCAGGGGTTTGTCACGGGCCTCTACCACGAGGTGCTCAACCGTAATCCCAGCACAGCGGAGTTGGCCGGTTGGGAGACGGTCCTCGATGCGGGCGCGTCGCGAGCCAGCGTGGCCGTCGGTTTCCTTACCTCTCAGGAATACCGCACCGATTTGGTGCAAAACGATTACATGACCTTCCTGCTCCGCGCGGCTGATCCGGGCGGGCTCACGTTTTGGGTCCATGCGCTGAATGCTGCGTTCACTGACCAGGAAGTGCTCGCGGAGATCCTCGGTTCGCCCGAGGGATACCAGCTCTGGTCTTGATCTGGGTCGACATTTTACCCGCCAATGGGTCAGTTCTCGGAGCCAAGGGGAGCACATTCAGGCTCGATCTCAGATGTCTCTTCGCCATCTGGCTGACCCTTTTGCAAGGTCTTCTGCGATCGCCAGGATTCTCCAAAGATTCCTGACGACTTGGCCCAAAGCTGCGACCGCCGTTCGATAAAAAACCAGAAGACGAAAGCCGCAGCAATCGATGTCCCAAATGCCGCGGCGATCGCCGAATAGCGAATCGCGGGAGATTCGGGTAGGCGTGACGCTAGGTTGATAACTCTTCCGCCGATTGGAACGTGGAGCAGATAAAGCGAATAGGAGATCGTCCCCAGAAAGGCGACTGGCCTGAGAAACCGGGTGACTTCGCGTGAGGCAACCCCGACCATGGTCACCGCGGTAGCAAGCCCCACAGCAGTTTGCTGACTTCCAACGATCCAGAATGAAATGAACGAAATCAGGCACAGCAGGAGCGTATACCACAGACCTGACAACTTGCCGACGTAGAACTGAAAGGTAAGCATTCCGATCGCGAACAAGGGAAGCCAATGGGGAAGTAGTGAAGAATTACGCCCCCCAACAAAGCCAAAGAGTGCTATCGCAAGAACGCTCGCGGCGCGCACCGGCGCTTTTTCGTGGGCCAGCAGCGGATAGGCAATTGCCATGAAGATGTAGTATTGAAACTCGATGGCAAGCGTCCAGAACACTGGATTAAGCCATCCGAATTCCAAAATTGCGTTCAGATAGCCGAGGTGAGCCGCCAACCTCTGCCAGCTCAGTTCCAAGGGCTGTCCTCGAAAACTGGCCGAAAGGGATGAAAGATAATGCAGGACAATAATGAGTAGTATGCACGACAAGTAGGGCGGCTCTAACCTCTTCAGCCGGCGAATGAAGAAATCGGCACCGTTACTCAGCCGATAGGATCGCAGATGCAATGAGTAGGGGATCACAAATCCGGAAATGACGAAGAACGATTCCACGCCCAACCAGCCGAACGACGCAAGCTGTTTCAGCGGGTCATCCGAGGGCAGGAAGGTACGGTTTCCGCACGTAAAGTGATATAAGCAGACCGATGCCGCAGCGATCCCGCGCAGGTGGTCCAGCACGGGAATGTGGGTTGCTTTCGCCAACGGCGGTTGGTCTGCGGTATCGGGGTAGCGGGTCATTGTGGATTTGTATCCTTTGCCGACAATCGTGGTTCAGCGCGTTGCCGCGCTCAGCCCAGCCATAATCGTCGACCTCACCTGCTTTGAGCGGGACGCTGCGAGGGAACCTGCCACTCTAAGATCCCGCCCGAAAAACTCGGCTGGAGCGTGACTTCAAGCCTGATTGCCCGCGTCGTCACGGGCTTGAACTCGACGCGATTGAATTCATCAAGCGCCGTCTCGTACGCCTGGTCCGGCTTCAGTTCGACCGGCTTCCAATCGTTGCCGTCAAGCCAGACGAGCCGCCAGCTTGCGGGGACACGACACTGCCCGCGGCCCGTGTCGTCGAACCAGTAGACGGCCGACGAGTCGAGGGTGTGGGGCCGATCGAACCGGTAGGCAACCCATTCGGTCGAGCCCCGATGATCCCACCAGGTCAGGCGCGGCAAGTCGTGGTC
>DASRSQ010000911.1:0-7409 GCA_035656475.1 Gemmataceae bacterium
CAGCACGGCGACGACGGCCTGGATGGCGATGGCGGTGACGGTGATCTTCGGCCGCGTCTTGCCGTATGCGTCGTTGTAGCGGCGGCGTGCGGTTTCCAGGTCGGTGATGTCGCACAGGTCGTGCTGCGTGACGTGCGGCGCCATCCGCCAGGCCAGGCTGAGGCGCTGCGCCGAAGTGCGCGCGATCGGATTCAGGCGTTGCTTCTCGACCGGCCCCCATTGCGAGAAATCTGGCAACGGCGGCGCGGCAGCTCCGTCCCCTTGCGCGATCGGCCCCGTCGTGAGTTGCCGTTTGACGAATGCCTTGACATCGTCGCGGGTGATGCGGCCGCCGCGCTCGCTTCCCTCGACCATGCTCAAATCGACACCAAGCTCGCGCGCGAGCTTTCGCGTCGCCGGGCCGGCTGCGACGTGATGATGCTTACGTGCGGCCCCGTCGAATGGGGCAGCCCGGGAGGGCGAGGCTCCTGCCGAGCCGGTCGTTTCGGCGGCGGGTCTCTCGCGGGTTCGCGGCTCGGCGGGACCCTCGCCCTCCCGGCCCTTGCCCTCGTCCTCCCGGTCTTTCGCCGGGGCACTCGGTTTTGCCTGCTTCTTCTCCTCGGCGGGCGGTTTCGCCTTTGGCGTCTCGGCCGATGCACCGGCGCCTTCCTCGATCTGCAGCACCGTCTGGCCGATCGACACCTTGTCCCCTTCCTTGACCAGAATCTTCGCGACGCGCCCGGCGCTCGGACATGGCAACGGAAACGATGCCTTCTCGCTCTCCAGTTCGAGCACGCTCTGCCCTGCCTTGATCGTGTCTCCCTCCCGCACGAGCAGACGACTGATTTCCGCGGTCTCGATGTTCTCGCCCAACTCCGGCAGCTTCAGGTCCAGCATCTCTGTCTCCGCTTGTTGTCTTGTCGGCCCAATCCTGTGAATGAGGTCGGCTACAGCAGAATCGGATCGACCTTCTCCGGGTCGACGCCCAGATCCTTGATCGCGCCGCGAATCTGTTTCGCGTCGATCTTCCCCTGCCGTGCGAGCGTGCTGAGCGTCGCGAATGCGATATGCTCGGCGTCGACCTCGAAAAAGCGGCGCAGCGCCGTGCGGCCTTCGCTGCGGCCGAAACCGTCAGTGCCCAGGATTTCCATGCGGCCTGGCACCCAGCGCGCGATTTGTTCCGGCACCAGCTTCATGTAATCGCTTGCGGCAATGATCGGCTCCGCTGCCCCCGCGAGGCACTCCTCGACATAGCACTTTCGCGGCTTCTCCTCCGGATGCAACAGATTCCAGCGATCGACAGCCAGCGCATCGCGCCGCAGCGCCTTGTAGCTTGTCACGCTCCAGACATCGCTGCCCACATCGAACCTGTCGGCCAGGATGTCCTGTGCCCGCAACACTTCGCGCAGGATCGGGCCGCTGCCCAGCAGCGTCACGTTCTTCGTCTTGCGCTTCGATGAAAAGCGATACATGCCCCTGAGGATGCCCTCCTCGGAATCTTTCGGCATCGCCGGCTGAGCGTACGTTTCGTTGTACATCGTGATGTAGTAGAAGATCGATTCGTTCTGCGTGTACATGCGATGCATGCCGTCGCGGATGACGACGGCGAGCTCGTAGGCGAAGGCGGGGTCATACACTTGCAGGTTCGGTACCGTTGCGGCCATGAGCAGGCTGTGGCCGTCCTGATGCTGCAAGCCTTCGCCGGCGAGGGTGGTGCGGCCCGCGATGCCCCCCATCAGGAAGCCCTTGCAACGTGAGTCGGCGGCGGCCCAGATCAGGTCGCCGATGCGCTGGAATCCGAACATCGAGTAGAAGGAAAAGAACGGCACCAGGTTCAGGTTGTGATTGGCGTACGCGGTCCCCGCAGCGATGAAGGACGCCATCGAGCCGGCTTCATTGATGCCTTCCTCCAGAAGTTGCCCGTCCTTGGCCTCGCGGTAGTAGAGCAGCGTCTCCTTGTCGACCGGCTCATATTTCTGTCCCGCGTGGGCGTAGATGCCGGCCTGACGGAAGAGGACATCCATGCCGAAGGTGCGAGCCTCGTCGGGGAAGATCGGCACGATCCGCTTGCCGATCTTCTCGTCGCGCAGGAGCCGACTCAGCAGACGGACGAATGCCATGATGGTGGCGACGGGGCGTTCGCCGCTCCCCTTGGCAAATTCGTTGAAGGCGTCGGGGCCGGGGATCTCGAGCGACGGCGCCTTGCCGCGCCGCTCGGGGAGGAAGCCGCCGAGCTCTTCGCGCCGCTCGCGCATGTAGCGCATTTCCGGCGCATCCTCCGGCGGCTTGTAGAACGGCGTCTCGTCGATCTTGTCGTCGCCGATCGGCACGCCGAAACGGGCGCGGAACGCACGGAGCTCGTCCTCATTCAGCTTCTTCTGCTGATGCGTGACGTTGCGGCCTTCGCCCGATTCGCCGAGGCCGTAGCCCTTGATCGTCTTGGCGAGAATGACTGTCGGCGAGCCCTTGTGCGTGACTGCTGCCTGATACGCAGCGTAGACCTTTTCCGGATCATGGCCGCCGCGATTGAGCTTGCGGAGCTGATCGTCGGTGAGATGCTCGACCATCTTGAGCAGGTCGGGGAACTTGCCGAAGAAATGTTCGCGGATGTACGAGCCGGGCTCGACGACATATTTCTGGAACTGGCCGTCGACGACCTCGTTCATGCGTTCGACGAGATGGCCGCTCTCGTCAGCCGCCAGGAGCGGATCCCAGTCGCGGCCCCAGATGACCTTGATGACGTTCCAGCCGGCGCCGCGGAAGGCAGCTTCGAGCTCCTGGATGATCTTGCCATTGCCACGGACCGGGCCGTCGAGGCGTTGCAGGTTGCAGTTGACGACGAAGATCAGGTTGTCGAGATGCTCGCGGGCGGCAAGTGTGATGCTGCCGAGCGATTCGGGTTCGTCGACTTCGCCGTCGCCGAGAAAGCACCAGACCTTCTGATCGGAGGTGTCTTTGAGTCCGCGGTCGTGAAGGTAGCGATTAAAGCGGGCCTGATAGATCGCCATGAGCGGGCCGAGGCCCATCGACACGGTCGGGAACTCCCAGAACTTCGGCATCAGCCAGGGATGCGGATAGGACGACACGCCTTTGCCGGTGGGAATCTCCTTGCGATAGTTGTGAATCTGATCCTCGGAGAGGCGGCCTTCGAGAAAGGCGCGCGCGTAGATGCCGGGGGAGGCATGTCCCTGGAAGTAAATGAGATCGCCGCCGCTGGGATGGTCCTTGCCGCGGAAGAAATGGTTGAAGCCGACTTCGAGCAACGTGGCGGCGGAGGCGTAGGTCGAAATATGCCCGCCGATGCCGGGATCTTCCTTGTTGGCGCGCACGACCATCGCCAGCGCGTTCCAGCGGATGATGCTGCGCAGTCGGCGTTCGATCTCTCGGCTGCCGGGATAGCGTGGCTGCTCGCTGACCGGAATCGTATTGAGATAGGGCGTGTTGATCTGAAAGGGCAACGGCACGCCCTGGCGATGGGCATCGCTTTCCACCGCCGCCAATAGCCGCCGCGTCCCCGCTGTGCCATAACGCCGGACGACATCGTCCAGCGACTCCAGCCATTCCGCTGTTTCTTCCGTCAACACACTATTTTCGATTTCGGGGGCCATGCCACCTCCAGATTTGCCATGGGCGGTGGCGAGATACTATTGGCATAGCGAAAATTGCAGCAAAGTCCGTACCGGAACCGACGTAGGTCAGGCTTTCCAGCCTGACGGAGCCTGCAACCGCCAGGATTGTCAGGCTGGAAAACATGACCTACCTGGCGTCAACGCGTCTCGGCTTCGATTTGTTTTGCCATCGTCGTGAGCTTTCGTTTGGAAGCATCCCAGTCCTTCTTCGCCTTCTGGACCTGCTCGAACTTGCCGAGATCCTCGTAGGTGAGCCGGGTCACGCCTGGAACCATGTCTTCGCGCGGCACGAGGGGCTTCGGGTTCATGTGTTCGCGATACTGCTTCTGCCAGGCCTCGACCTCCTGCGGGCCCAGCTTGTCGCGATTCAGAAGTTTTCCGTAGATCTGCGCTCCCTGTTTCAAGAGCACGGTGTCGGCATCGATCCGGCCGCGCATCCACGTTTCCTCGCCGGCGAGCGCCGCATGCAACGATTCATATTCCTGCCGAACGTGCCGAACGCGCTTGGCCAGACGTGTCTCCTCCCAAGCTTTGGCGTGGTCGCTCGGCAGCTTGAACGACAGCGCGCTCTTTTGCATCTCCTTGAACTCGTCCTGGTTCTTCGCCAGGTACGGCAACTTGAGCAGCACCAGCGAATCCTCGCTCGCCTGCAAATATTGCTTCAGCTCCGCATGATACTTCGTCACCGCCTCGCGCGTCGCGTCGGGCAGCCGGCGGAAATCCGCGTCGCTCTCAATCGCTGTCAACGCTTCGTTCTTTTCTTCGAGCTTTTTGATGCTTCCCTGCAAGCGTTCCGCGAGCTTCGCGTCCTCCTTGGGCAGCACTGCCTGCACCTTCTCATCGAGCCTCGAATGGTGCAACGGCGGGCGAAACTCGACCATCAACGCAACCGCGAGGGCCAGAATCGCGACGATGCCGATCGCGCCGACGACGACGTTGTGCAGCCGACTTTGCGACGTGTGCCGACGTTCCTGGAAATCGCGCGCCGATTGCAGGCACTGGCGAAACAACTCCGCGACGCCGAAGGGTTCCTGCGCCTTGGCGGGGCGGTCCGCGAGTGCGGGACGCTTGATCGCGGTGGCCCAGAGTTGCAGATGGACGGTACCGAAGCCGGCCCCCTGGTGCTTGTTGAATTCGCGGAAGCGCTCGTCCACCTGGCGCTTGGCTTGCTCGATGCGCTGCATCCAGCGTACGAAGGTGTCCTCTTTCTTGGCGAGCAGGTCGCACTTGGTGAGAACGAGATAGACCGGCAGCTCGCCAATTTCCGTCCGTCTGGCGCGGGCCTTGCGCAGTTCATTGAGCCAGCGGGCGTATTGCTGGAATTCGTCGATGAGCTCTTTGCCGGAGAGAGAGACATCGACGGTCAGGAGCAGGGCATCCATGTCGAACGGCGGCTTGCGCGCTTTCAAGATCTGCATGGCGGCCGTGCCGTCCGGATCGGCGATGCTGGCCTCGACCGGATGCCGCCCATTCTGCGTCGACTGTAGATAAAGGGTGTACGATTCGGCACCGTCGACAGTCGTTTTGCCCGCGTAGGTGTTTTTCTGCACGCGCTCCCACGCGCCGTCCGGGTCGGCGAGTTGCCCCTTGAGAATGGGGGATTGCGTGGCGGCGGCCTGGGCAAGTGCGCCAAGCAGCGACGTTTTGCCGGCGCCCGGCGTGCCAATCAGGAGGAGACGTGGTTTGGCCATAAAGAGCAGGCAGCCGATAGCAGGCAGCGGATAGCCAGAGCCGATGTCTGCTACCGGCTCTCATTGTGTCTTAAACTGCAACGTCTTGATCCCGTACTTCCGGGTCAAATCGGTCAATTCCGTGCGGCCCAGATGGATGCTGTGCTTGGTCAGCACCGGCGTCACCTCGATTTTGCTGCGATTCGCCCGCAGATACGTGTCAAGCTCGTCGTAGGTGTACGCCTTCCCCTTGATGGCATACCACGGTTCCTTGTCATCAGTCTTGAGCTTCAGGTACATGGAGTCACTGATGATTTCGATCTCGACCGGCTCGAGCGGCGTCTTATCCTTCGTGTCGGTCCTGTCCTTCTTGGGCTCGATCTTGGCGTCCTTGGCTGGCTCGCCGGTGGCTTTGTCGCTCGCTTTGTCTCCGCCTTTGCCTGGAATTCCGCCAGGGCCTGGGCCGAAACCGGGACCGCTGCCGCCGCCCCCCTGCGGCATCAGGATCCAGACGGCCGCGGCCAGTGACATCGCGCCGACCGTCTTGGTGCAAAAGAGCAGCGCCGTCGGTGTGGCCGCGCGCTTCGCCAGCCAATAGATGCCGCGCGTGGTCGGGTCGCACACGAACCAGCCGATGACCGCGCCGCCGATCGTCGCGATGATGCGGATGATGAAGACCACGCCTTCCTGGATGTCGTAGCCGAAAATGTTCATCTCACACCTTGGCAAGCGAGTTCGCGGCTCCCTTGAACCACTCGCGGTAGTCCTGCTCCTGGCCGAACAGCGGATAGATCGACCGCATGCGCGGATAGACAAAATAGTAGTAAACCTCGCGCCCCTTCGCCTCCTGCCGATGGCGTTCGATCAATACCCGGGCGCTCTTCGCATCGGTAATCTTGATCGGGCCTGGCTTCGGCTTGGCGTCATCGAAGAACGAAATCGTGCCGTCCTTCGGATCAATGTCGATGAGTCGCACGTACGCCTGTTGCTGCAGGCTCTTCTGCTGCGCGTTGCGCAGGCGATCGAGTTCGTCGAGCAACTTGTCGAGATCCGCGAGCTGCGGCCGTATCTCTTCGAAGCGTGCGAGTTCCTTGGTCCGGCGTTCGAGCGTTGACGCGAGCACTTCCGACTCGGCCGAAACCTCCGCGACCTTTTCGCTTTCCTCGTCCGCTTGCGAGGCACTGTTGAACTCCATCAACAGGAAGATGCAGAACAACAGGATCAGCACATCGATCAGCGGAATGATGAAGCGCGTGACATTGCGGTGCGGCATGCGGATCATGGCGTTTCCTCCGCGGTGTTCGGCTTCTTGCCGCTGAGGAGCATGATCATGTCGCCGCCGAGGATGACGATCCAGGAGGGGAGGATATTGATCAGCGCCATCAGCAGGCCCGCCCCGGTGGCGGTGATGGCGGGAGCGATCAGGCGCGGCTGAATGGCGCTGCCGGTGTGCGTCGCGAACGCCTCGAGGATGCCGGCGACGGTGCCAATCAGGCCGAGCATCGGAAACCATTCGGCGGCCTGGGCGAGGTTGGTCAGCCAGCGATCAACGGCCGCCTCGCTGGTGGTGCCGCGCTTGACGAGGGCGAGCCAGGAGACGGCCATCTGCACGAGGAACAGCGACACGCCGCCGCCGATGATAAGGATTTCCATGAGGCCGATGTGATCGACGAAGAAGGCCAGCGCGACGCGCGGGATGCAGAGGACGACAAGTGCTGCCGCGAGGAATGGGACGATGCAGAAAACGATCGGCAGAATGCCGCGGATGAACAGGGTTCGCACGATGGGCCCTCGATGTTTGCAACGCTCGTAGGGTGGGTCGAGCAACGCGAGACCCACCATCGTGGAAACAGGCTATTGGTGCAACGGTGGGTCTCGCGTCGCTCGACCACCCCACGGAGTCTCACGCACCCTCGACACGCAAGCTATCCGGCAACGGCTGCACTTTGCCCTCGCGATCGACGCAGCCGAGCGTGGTTTCGCCTTCTGCAAGCAGCATGCCATCGCGCAGGAGCTCGTACTTGTGCTCGATCTTGACGAGCGTCGTCCGCAGGACGGTGGTTCGCAACGTCAGCAGATCGTCGTAGTAAGCCGGGCTCTTGTAGCGCACCTGAATCTTGGTGAGGACCAG
>DASRSQ010000912.1:0-8526 GCA_035656475.1 Gemmataceae bacterium
GATGGTCGAATATGGCTTCAAGATCGAGAAAGCGATCGCCGACCGCGCCATTCCGATCGTCATCGGCTATGCGAACGGCCATCTCGGCTACATCTGCACGGCGGAGTCGCACAAGGTCGGTGGTTACGAGCCGAACATGTCGCCGCTGCTACCCGAGGCGGAGCCATTGATTCTCGCGGAGCTCGGCCGCCTGTCCGACCGCGTGCTCGCCGACGTTTTCGAATCGATCAAGCCGGGCGCCAAATAAGGCAGCCATTCACACCACGATTACTCTCGTTAACCACAGGAGTCTCACATGTTGCGAAACATGGTCGTCGTCCTGACGTGCCTTACGCTGGCCGGAACTTTCACCAATCGCGCACCAGCGCAGAAACCGCAACCCGCGAAGCCAGGGCAACTGCTGGCAGGGGTTGCCAAGGTCGAGATCACCAACAAGAAGGTGTTTCCCGTCAATGACCTTCTGTACGTCAAGGCGCTCGTTCTGAAACGCGGCTCGACCATGCTGGCAATGGTCACAGTCGATGCCGTCGCCATCGGCGAGATCGGTTACATCGGCAACGATTACCTCGGCAAGGTGCGCGGCCGCATCCAGAAGGAACTCGGCATCGCACCCATGAACATCATGGTCAACGCCAGCCATTGCCATGCCAGGCCGTGTGCCGATGTCGACGACAAGACGGTTCAAGCGGTGAAAGAGGCCGCGAAGTCGATGGTCCCCGTGACGGTCGGCGTGGGAGTCGGCTTCGAGAATCGCGTCTCCGAGAACCGCCGCCTGCGGTTGAAGAACGGCAAGGAGGTCGATGTCCGCCACGCCTATGCGCTGCCACCTGACGAAGAAATCGCCGAGGTCGGGCCGATCGATCCGCACATCGGCATCCTTCGGCTTGATCGGCAGGACGGCAAAACGCTGGCCGTGCTCTATAACTTCGCCTGTCATCCGATCATGGGGTTGCCCAATGGCGAGAACACGGCCGACATCGTTGGCTTTGCCTCACGGGTGATCGAGGACAACTTGAGCGAGGGGACCGTCGCGCTCTTCGTGCAAGGGTGCGCTGGCGACATCAATCCGGTGCTCTACAAGGATGTCAGTCAGCCTCGCAATGCCGAGCCGCTGGGCAACATGCTGGGGCTGAGCGTGCTCAAGGCGGTGCGCAAGATCAAGTGCGTCGACAGCGATGTCTTGACGATCCTGCCCGAAAAGCTCGGCCTGCCGCGCGCCGACAATTCCAAGCGCATCGACGCCATGCTTCTGGAGCAAGCGAGACTGCTCAAGTCGCTCAAGGGAACGAGCCTCAACCTGCAAACGTTCCTGCCGCTGGCTGTGAAATACAACGCCTCGGCGGATTTCCCGTCGTATTATTCGCATCGCTATCTACACGAGAAGAAACTGGGGCGCGATGACCTGACGCGCCTGGACGCTGCGAATCGCAACAACCTGAAGGCATACATGGCCAACATCTACGTCATGGAGGAACTCACCCGGCTGCAAACCAATCTTGCCGTGCTGCGGAAACATCACGAGACCAATCGCCTGGCCGAGATGAAGCCGCTCGAGGTCGAAGTCGTCGGCATGCGCGTCAGCGATTTCGTGCTCATCACGTTTCCCGGCGAGCTGACGGTGGAAATCGGCTTGAAGATCAAGAAGGCGTCGCCGCACAAGCACACCTTCGTCGCGGGCTATACCAACGGCTACATCTATTACACGCCCACGGCCAAGCAGCTCGAAAATGTCGGCGGCGCCCAGGAAGACAGCGACTGCCTGCTCGCGCCGGCCTGGCAACAGCTTTTCGAGCAAAAAGTGGCGCAAATACTCAAGAAGTTGTGATCAAGGCGGAGACATTGCGCCGACCGATGGTACTGCGACAGCAGCCCCCGCTCCTCGTCAACGCAGCACGCTCATGCGCCGGCGCCGCGGTGAGGGTGCGCGTGCGCGCATCATCCACCAGAATCTTGCCGCAGCTACGTCATGTCCAGGCGGACGACGATGTCCGGCGACGGCGGCGAGCTCAACCGCGATCATCGGTCCCGTCGTGCAATGGCATCGTTACGCCGCTTCCAGATCCTGAGAAATTGCGGATCGCATTCATCAGGAACCATTTGAGCTTCATTTTGCCTTCCTGTATAAAAGAAACAACAAACCGCCTGCTACGTCAGCCTGTACCAAGGTCACACCAACGGAAAACCTCTCATGACCAAGCATCTTGCCGCGCTCCTCGCCCTCTTCGTCGCCGTGTCCGCCGCTCATGCCCAGGCCAAGCTCGAACTCAAGAAAGGCGATCACATCAGCATCGTCGGCAACACGCTCGCCGAACGCATGCAGCATCATGGCTGGCTCGAAACCTATATCACCACGCGCTTCCCGCAGCACGATCTCGTCTTCCGCAACCTCGGCTTTTCCGGCGACGAAATCACCACGCGCCTTCGGTCCGCCAGCTTCGGCTCCCCCGACGACTGGCTCAAGAAAACCAAGACCGACGTCGTCTTCGCCTTCTTCGGCTACAACGAATCGTTCGGCGGCAAGGACGGGCTCCCGAAGTTCACCGCCGATCTCGATGCCTATGTCAAGCATCTGCTCAAAAGCAATTACAACGGCTCGACCCCGCCACGCGTGGTACTGTTCGCGCCGATCGCACACGAAGACCTACATGACAGGAACTTGCCGGACGGCAAGGAGAACAACGTCCGCCTGCGCATGTACTACGCCGCCATCGAGTCCGTGGCCGAGGCGAACAAGGTCGCGTTCGTCGACCTTTGGCACCCGACCAAGAACGCCTTCGAGAAAAACGGCCCCTACACCATCAATGGCATCCATCTCAACGAAAAAGGGGATCGTGTCGTCGCCCGGATCATCACGCGCGGCCTTTTCGGCGGCAAAGATGCCGCCGACGAAGAGCAACTGCAAGCGGTCCGCAAGGCGGTCCTCGAGCGCAATCACATCTGGTTCAACCGCTATCGCACCGTCGACGGCTACTCGATCTACGGCGGCCGCGCGGATCTCAGGTTCAACGAATACGATCCGAAGACCGGCAAACTGATCCCGGGCAAGATCAATACCAACCGCGAGGTCGCGCAGCGCGAGATGGAGATCCTCGATGAGATGACCGCCAACCGCGACAAAGCCGTATGGGCCGCGGCCCAGGGAAAAGAGCTAAAAGTCGACGACAACAACACGAAGCCGTTCGTCGAGATCAACACGAACAAGCCCGGCCCGCTCGCCGGCCTCAAGCATTCGTTCCTCAGCGGCAAGGATGCGATCGCGAAGATGAAGCTTGGCAAGAACCTCAAGGTCAACCTGTTCGCGTCCGAGGAGATGTTCCCCGAACTCGCCAATCCGGTGCAGATGGCGTGGGACAACAAGGGACGCCTGTGGGTCGCGGTGATGCCGAGCTATCCGCACTGGAAGCCGAAGGAGGAGATGAACGACAAGATCATCATCCTCGAAGACACCGATGGCGACGGCGTCGCCGACAAGTGCACCGTCTGGGCCGACAAGCTGCACGTGCCCACGGGACTCGAATTCTGGAACGGCGGCCTGTTCGTCGGCCAGCAGCCCGACCTCATGTTCTTGAAAGATACGAAGGGCACGGGCAAGGCCGACTACCGCGAACGCGTCCTGCACGGCATCGACTCGGCCGACACGCATCACGCCCTCAACAGCTTCGTCATCGACGGCGGCGGCGCTCTCTATTTCCAGGAGGGCACGTTCCATCACACGCAGATCGAAACGCCGTGGGGCCCGCCGGTGCGCAACGCGAATGCCGGCGCGTATCGCTATGAGCCGCGCACGCACAAGATCGAGACGTACATCAACTACGGCTTCGCGAACCCGCACGGCCACGTCTTCGATCGCTGGGGCCAGGACTTCATCACCGACGGCACCGGCAACGCCAACTACTTCGCCGCCGCGTTTTCCGGTCGCATGGACTACCCGAGCCGGCACGCGGGCCTCAAGACGTTCTTCGGCCAACTCAGCCGCCCCTGCCCGGGCAACGAGATCCTCTCGAGCGCTCACTTCCCGCCCGAGTACCAGGGCAATTACCTGAACGCCAACGTCATCACCTTCCAGGGCATCTATCGCTTCGTCGTCAAGGAATCAGGCTCCGGCTTCACCGCCGAGCATGCGAAGGTAAACGGCCAGAACGATTACCTCGTCGTCTCCAGCGATCCGAACTTCCGCCCGTCCGACGTGAAGATGGGCCCCGATGGCGCGATCTACTTCAGCGACTGGCACAACCCGATCATCGGCCACATGCAGCACAACCTGCGCGATCCCAATCGCAACCGCGTCTACGGCCGCGTCTATCGCATCACCTACGACGGCCGGCCGCTGTCGAAGCAAGCGAAGATCGACGGCGCGACGATTCCGGAATTGCTTGACAATCTCAAGAGCCCGGAGGACCGCGTTCGCTATCGCTCTCGCCTCGAGTTGTCGTCGCGCCCCAGTGACGATGTCATCAAGGCGGCGACCGTTTGGCTCGGCAAGCTCGACAAGACGGACAAGGACTTCGAGCATCATCAGCTCGAAGGGCTGTGGGTGCACCAAAACCACAACGTCGCCAATCGCGACCTGCTGATGAAGGTGCTCGCGTCCCCCGACCACCGCGCCCGTGCCGCCGCGACGCGCGTGCTCTGCTATCAGCGCGAGCTGATTTCCGATTCGCTCGAGATCCTGAAGGGACTCGCCGATGACAAGCATCCGCGCGTCCGCCTCGAAGCGGTGCGCGCCGCCAGCTTCTTCACCGCTCCCGACGCGGTAGAGGTCGTGCTGATCGCGGCGGAGAAGCCGACCGATTATTACATCGACTACTGCATGAAGGAGACGAATCGCCAGGTCGAGAAATACTGGAAGGCCGCCCTCGCCAAGGGGCAAACGATTCCGGTGTCGAGCGAGGCCGGCACCCGGTTCTTCCTCCGCAGTATCTCTAACGAGGCCCTGCTCAAGGCGAAGAAGTCGAAGGACGTCTATAACGAAATCCTGCTCCGCCATGGCTTGCAGGACAATGTCCGCAAGGAAGCGGTCACCGAGCTCGCGAAACTGCAAAGCAAGACCGAGATGACGGTCCTGCTCGACGCGATCGCCAAGATCGACAACCAGAAGGAGACGCGCGAGGAGAAGGTCATCTTCGACCTCGTCCGCATGCTCACGTCGCGCGGCCCAAAGGAATTGACGCAAGCGCGGGCCGAGCTCGAAAAGCTCGCGACGAACGCCAAGCAACCCGTTATCCGCCAGATCGGCTACGTGTCGCTAATGAACGTCGACGGCTCACCGGACAAGGCATGGGCATTGGCGACGAAGTCGGTCGCATCGCTGCGCGATTTCCTGTCGGCGATGCCGATGATCTCGGACGCGAGCATCACGGCGAGTCTGTATTCCAAAGTTGAGCCGTTGCTAGACAAGTTGCCGGCCAACCTGACGCCGAAGACGCCGCCGGGCAAGGGAGTCGTTGGCCGCTATGTCCGCATCGAGCTGCCGGGCAAGTTCCGCACGCTCACGCTCGCGGAGGTCGAGGTTTATTCCGACGGCAAGAACGTCGCCCGCCAGGGCAAGGCGTCGCAACTCAACACCGCTCACGGCGGTGAGGCGAGTCGCGCCATCGATGGCAACAAGGAGGGCAGCTATAGCGGCGGCGGCCAGACGCACACCGTCGAGGGCACCACCAACCCGTGGTGGGAAGTCGACCTCGGCAAGGAATATCCGATCGAGGCGATCCACATCTTTAACCGCACCGATGGCAACCTCGGCTCACGGCTCAACAACTACACGCTGCGCATCCTCGATGGCAAACGCAACGACGCCTACAAGGTCGCGAAGCAGCCGACGCCGATGGTCAAGGCGGAGTTCACGCTCGGCAGCGCCGATCCGCTGCTGCTGGTGCGCCGCGATGCCATGCTCGCGCTGACCGCCGTGCGCGGCCAGGAAACGAAGACCTTCAAGACGCTAACGAAGTATCTGAAAGAGGACACGGACCGCGTCGCAGCCATCCGCGCGCTGCAGCGCATTCCGAAACAATTCTGGCCCAAGGAGGACGCACAGCCCCTGGTCGACTTGACGCTCGCTTATGTCCGAAAGATTCCGACGAAGGAACGCACGAACCAGGAGGCCCTCGACGCCCTCGAGTTCGCCGATCGGCTCGCGACGCTGTTGCCCGCTCCCGCCGCCAAGAAGGCTCGCGCCGAACTGGGCGAGCTGGGCGTCCGCGTCATTCGCATCGGCACGCTGCCGGAACGCATGGCGTACGACAAGGAAGTGATTGTTGTGCAAAAGGGGAAGGCGGTCGAGTTCATCTTCGAGAACATCGACCTGATGCCGCACAACCTCGTCATCGGCACGCCGGGATCGATGGAGGAACTCGGCAAGTACGCCGAGAAGAATTCGCAGGATCCCGCGTTCCAGGCGAGGTTCTTCGTGCCGCCGTCACCCAAGGTGTTGCTGGCAAGCACGCTGCTCCAGCCGCGGGCCACGCAGAAGCTGAGTTTCGTCGCGCCGGACAAGGCAGGGGTTTATCCCTATGTCTGCACCTACCCGGGCCACTGGATGCGCATGCACGGCGCTCTTTATGTCGTCGATAATCTCGATGAGTATCTCGCCAACCCCGAGGCCTATCTGGCCAAGAACCCGCTCAAGATCGAGGATCCGGCGCTGAAGGATCGCCGGCCGCGCACCGAGTGGAAGTTCGAAGACCTGGCGTCCGACGTCGAGCTCATGAAGCCGGGCCGCAATTTCGGCAACGCCAAGGCGATGTTCAAGGTCGCCAACTGCATCGCCTGCCACAAACTGGAAGGCGAAGGCAACGACTTCGCGCCGGACCTGACCAAGCTTGACGTCAAGTTGAAGGCGGTCGACATCCTCAAGGACATCGTCGAGCCGAGCTTCCGCATCAATGAGAAGTATCAGACGTGGGTGATCGAGACGAAGCTGGGCAAGACATACACCGGCGTCATCATCGAGGAGAAGGGCAAGATGTTCAAGCTGATTGAGAATCCGCTGACGAAGGCGGAGCCGATTACGCTGAGCCTGGCCGACATTGATTCGAAGACGAAGTCGCCGATCTCGGTGATGCCGAAGGGCCTCTTGGACAAGCTGACGCGCGAGGAGATCCTCGACCTTGTCGCCTATATCACGGCTCGCGGCAACCGCATGCATCCGCTCTTCCGCGCGGAAGATGCGCACGGCCATGGGCACGGGCATTGAGGGCCGTTATCGATAGTGCCCTGAGGCCGGGCGGTGCGAATTGTGATGCACATCGGACGCCTGCTTGATCGGTATCCCGGAAGGGAGCGATATGTCCCGAATGCCCACAACGGTTCGCATCGGCGCATTCTTCGCGGTCGTGGGCGCGCTTGCCGTCGCGCTGTACGTGACGCTGCCGACGGAGCCCACGAGCGTGGTGAGCGGGACCGACATGGTTGCGGACCTTCTGTCCAGCGACGGCACCTACTTCACGGGCGGATTCTACACCAGCGAAATCGGCGGCCATCAATGTGCATCCTTGAAGGTGTGGGACGCGCGAACCGGGGCCGAGCGCGGCGACTACTTTCGCAAACTCATCGCAGCGCTCTACGTCGTGCACGACGGAGTGCCGATCGGACAGGTCGGCGATCCCGATCAGCGCGGCTTCACGCTGGCCGACATACGCTATTCACACGATCGGCGCTATTGTGTCTTGCTGCACCGCCGGGGGCTTGCGCTTGCGGATCTGCAGGAAGGCCGCGAGTGGCAGACAGCGGTGCCTCTGGACATCGTCCTCGATCCAGATCCCGGGGTGAACAAGATCGTTCGCCAGCTTGATCGGCGCATCGACGAGCACTTGCTTCAGCATGCTGCCGAAAAGAAAACGAAATGGAAGGAGGCCCTTTCGCTATGGAAGGCGATCGCAAGATGCCAATTCCCGGTGGTTGTCGATCGAAAAGCCATCGCGGCCGCGGCGAAGCGCGACGAGGACCCCGATGAGGTGGAAGTCAAGTTCCCGGTGTGGACGGCAAGATCAAGCGCCGGCAACGTGTTGGAGGACCTGATTTCGCAGCTCAGCGGCGGCACGGCGGATTACTTTGTCCGCTCCGATCACATCGAAATCACCACGAAAAAGGAAAAGCACAAGTCGCGCATCCTGCTGCCGACGTTCTCGCCGCTCGGCACGTTTATCGTGTTGCCAATGATCGCTGCCGACAAGGGGAAGTTGCACGTCGTGGAATGCGCGACCGGCACGCTGATCGCAACTTTGCCGATGCATCTTAACGTGCAATGGCAGAACATTCACTTCACCCCCGACGATGAGTTGCTCTGCTTTCCTGCCGCCGATCGATCGGCGCTCATCGTGTGGGACACGAAATCGCGACAGACACTGCGGACGATTGACGGCATCGGCATCGGCCACGATCCGCTGGCGCCGGACGGTGTGACGATGCTCCTCAATGGCGGCGCGGAAATCGTCAATCTGCGCACCGGGGTTCGTCGGCCATTCATCGAGGGGCAAGTTCTCGACAAGCTTTTCCATTCATTCGTCTTTTCGCCGGACAGCAAAGCCG
>DASRSQ010000913.1:0-14062 GCA_035656475.1 Gemmataceae bacterium
GGCCCTTGTCGCTGGTGAGGTTCAGGATGTTGCCACGACGGCGATTGATATCGCCCGCGAGCGTACCCTGATAGCTGGCCGGCGCGTACACCACCACATTCATGATTGGCTCGAGAATGACAAGTCCCGCGTTCGCCTGAGCGTCGCGGAAGCTTTCGATCGCGGCCAGCTTGAAAGTGTCGGCCGAACTATCGACGTCGTGCGCCTTGCCGTCGATCAGTGTTGCCCGGCAATCGACCACGGGGAAGCCATACTTGGCCCCCTTGACGCAGCCGATGCGGAAACCCTGTTCGACCGACGGGATATATTCGCGCGGCACGGCGCCGCCGAAAATCGCGTCCACGAAGTAGATGTTGTTCGGGTCCGGCTTTTCGCCTTCCTCCGCCTCCTCCAGCTGCAGCTTGATCTCCTCGACCATTTCCTTGGTCAACGGCTCGTACTTCATCTTGATGACGGCGAACTTGCCGCGACCGCCCGACTGCTTGATGTAGCGAGTCTCGAACTCGACCGGCTTCGCCAGCGTCTGGCGATACGCCACCATCGGCTTGCCGACGCTGACTTCCACGCCATGATCGCGCTGCAGCTTGTGGATCGAGACTTCGAGGTGAAGCTCGCCCATGCCACTGATGATGAGCTGGTTGGTTTCCGGCTCCGTGCGCGTCCGCAGCGTCGGATCGTCGCGCACCATTTTGCCAAGCGCTTCGGCCAGCTTGGTTTCATCCACGCTCTTGCCGGGGATGATCGCCTGCGACACGACCGGCTCGGGGAAACGAATCTCCTCGAGCGCGACCGGCTTGGCCTCGGACGCCAGTGTATGGCCGGTGTGCGTGTGCTTGAGGCCAACGACGGCAACGATTTCGCCCGCGCCGGCGCTTTCGAGACGATCGCGGCGATCGCCGAACAACCGATAAATATGGCTGATGCGTTCCGGCTTCTTGACTGCGGTGTTCACGATCGTATCGCCCGGCTTGAGCACGCCGGAGTAGATACGCAGGAACACGAGGTCGCCGTGCTTTTCGCTGACCGTCTTGAACGCGAGAGCCGACAGCGGTTCGCTGTCTTCTGTCTTCAGCTCCAGTTCTTTCTTGGTCTTGATGTCAACCGCCTTCACCGCGGCGCGATCCTTGGGCGACGGCAGGTAATCGCACACCGCGTCGAGCAGCAGACGAACGCCGTAGTACTGCTTCGACGAGCCGCAATGGACCGGGGTCAGCTTGCCCGTGAGGGTGCCGACGCGCAGGGCGTGGCGAATCATGTCGTCGGTGATTTCGCCACCTTCGAGGATTGCGGTCAACAGCTCGTCGCAGCCGTGCGAGGCGGCTTCGAGCAGATGTTCGCGCCAGACCTTGGCGTCGTCCTTGTACTGCTCCGGAATCTCGACCCAGGAATAGCGCATGTTTGCGGGATCCGTCGGGTCCTGCTTCCACATCTTCATGCGGATGAGGTCGATGACGCCTTCGAACTTATCGCTCTGGCCGGCCGGGATCGTGCAGACGGCGGGGACGATCGACAGCTTCTCCTTCATCTGGTTGATGCAGTCGTAGAAGTCGGCGCCCATGCGGTCGAGCTTGTTGACGAAGGCGATGCGCGGCACGTTGTGCTTGTTGGCCTGGTACCAGACGGTTTCGGACTGCACTTCGACGCCGCCGACGGCGCAGAAGACGCCGACCGCGCCGTCGAGGACGCGCAGGGAGCGTTCGACCTCGGCCGTGAAGTCGACGTGGCCGGGGGTATCGATCAGGGTGAAGCGATGATCCTTCCACTCGAGCGAAACGGCCGCGCTGTTGATGGTGATGCCCTTGGCCTTTTCGAGCGGATCGAAGTCGGTGGTCGTGTTGCCATCATCGACATCACCCGATTTGTGCTTCGAACCGCCGAAGTACAAGATGCGCTCCGTGGTGGTGGTCTTGCCAGCGTCCACGTGGGCGATGATGCCGATGTTACGAAGTTTCTCGAGCATGGTTGGCGATTCAGCGTTAAGAGAGAGCCGAACCGTCTCCTTGGGTAAAAATACGTGCGTCCCGCCGGAGACACGCTTCCGGAGGGCTATCGCACTTACTTGATTCTTGGACTGCCAGGATTGCTGCCGGGTTCGAGCCAAATCTCCCCGGCGGAGAGAACGCCGCTTATTATTGGGCGCAGGGAACAGTCCATAGGGTTGTTGCTAAACCCAGAATGCCGGGATTAGCACTATCATTGTAACGTTCCGTGTAATTTTGTCGAGGGATCCTGTGAAAATTGCGGGAAGGGCACCCGTTCAGCCCCGCCTCGGAGAGGCGGGCGCGCCGCATCCTGAAAGCCAAGGCGTCACCACAGCAACGGACCAAGTTCAAGGAACACGTACGCGGCGAAGGCAATGGCGCCGATGCCCGACAGGGCGGCAACCAGCCAGACCGGCAGGCGGAAACGCAGCATGATTGCCAGCGACCCGATCGTGACGCCGACCTGCGCCACCAGCATGGCGATCATGAATCCAAAGCTGCGCCGCAGATGTTTGTCCGAGCGGGCGCTGCTCTGATAAACGTGCACATCGTAGATGAATGCTGCGTCCTGATTGCTGCGTGCGTCATCCTCGTAGCGTCGGGCGTCGAAGGCGTAGCGGGCCGCCTTGTAGTCGCCGACGAGGCGGGCCGACATGGTGCGCACCCGATCGAGTCTCTTTTCGAGGTTGAAGATTTCAAGTCTGGCGCCGAACTCGCCGTCTTTGCCGTTCGCCGCGAGCGCCGAGAGTCTCGCCGCGATCAGCCGTTGATACTCTCGGCACAATGCGGCCTGCCGATCGACGAGCACGTCGAACTCCGACAGCACGCGATCGATGGCCTTGCCGTGGGCCGACACCTTGGCCGCCCGCGTCTTGGCCCGCTCCATGGCCGCGTCGATCGTCTCCGGCTTGAGGTTCAGGGTCTTGGGCGCGACGTCTTTCTCCGGCTTGAACTTGCGAATGTCGTCCAGCACTTCTTCCAGCAACTTGCGTTGTTCCCCATCGATGCTGTCGCCTGATTCGTCGACATCGTTGCTCGGGGCCGGATACACATCGAGGGCTGCAAGAGCAGACTTCACGTTCTCGGGCGTTAACGTCAGCCGTTTGAGCTTGAGCCCGTCTTTGGGCGGATTCAGTGCGTCCGTCACCTGCGCGAGCGAGGCCTTTGCCTTCTTGTCGAGCGGCTGCAAAGCGTCGCGCAGGGTCGGGGAATCTTTGTCGGTAAGCTGAATCTCGCGCACGAGACCTTGTGCCGTGTCGAGCAACGTATCGCCCGTGAACGCGTCGGCCTTTTGAGCGAGGAGGACCGCCGCGGTCGTCTCGTAGTCGGTGCCACGGATACGTTTGGCCTGGAAGAACGCCCACTCATCGGCGACCTTCGATTGCTTCTGGCCCGCCACCGCACGTTGATACTGGGCCTGCGTCATCTCGCTCGTGGAGCGTCCGAGGATAAACGTGGCGACCACCGTCAGAATCACCGGTGTCGACACGACGATCGTCTCGAACAGCGATTTCTTTTCCGGTTCGGCGGTCGGCGCTGGTGCAGATTCCATACGATCCTCCCTGAGCAGAATGATGCTTGGGAGATTCTATCAAAGAGCAGCTGTCAACATAGGGTCGGTCGAGCGCGTGCGAGACCATCCCCCTCGCAATGATGTGAAGCAAACACAACGACGGCGGCAGCATACCGGTCGAAATGTTTTCGTACCGCAGTGCGGGCTTTAATAGCTCGTACTACGGAATCGGGAAGCATTCTCCCGACGTTGTTGGTCAATTCGATTTCAGTGCCGTGAGCCGAAAGATGTACAGCGTGCCATCGCTGTTGCCAACGATGAGATGCCGGCCATCGGACGAGAACGCGAGCGCTCGCGGCTCGTCGGCGAGCTGCCATTCGCGCTCTTTCGAGCCATCGGCAACCTTCCATACGCGCACGCGCCGGTCCTGCCCGCAACTTGCCAGCGACTTGCCATCCGGCGCAAAGGCGAGCGCCTTGACGACCGGCGGCAGGCGGCCACCCTCATGCGCATCGATGGTACGAATTTTCTCGCTAGGCGTTTTTCCGATATCGCGAAGCTGGATGACGCCGTCGTCCGCGGCGAACGCGATGATCGGCTCGGTCGGCGAGCACGCGACGGTACGCGCCTTGATCGCCGGCGCCCGATCGACGAGCGATGTCCCCGATGTGTCCCAGATCCGCAGCGTCTGAGTGCCGACCATGCTGCCCGCGACCAGGTATTTGCCGTCATGGCTGAACGCCAGCGACGCGATGCCGAAGGATGGGGTCTTTTCCTTGTTGATGAGGCCCAGCACTTCCGGCGTCAGGTCCTCGAGCTTCCAGAGTCTCACTACCGGATCGAAGCAGGCACTGGCGAAAACCTTGCCCTTGGGTGCGAATGCGACAACGAACGGCCGATTGCGATGCCCGCTCAGTTCGTAGGCCTGCTTCGGTTTGTCCGAGGTGACATCCCAGATAATGGCACGCGTGTCGGCGCAGCCGGTGGCGAGCCATTTGCCGTCGGCGCTGAAGGCGACGCCGCTGGGGCTCGCATCGATCTTTGCCCATGCCTTCGGCTCCTTGCCGCCGAGCCGATAGACCTGGACGACATTGTCCCAGCCGCTGACGGCGAGTCGTTCGCCGTCGAAGGAGACCGCAAGGTGCGCGACGGCACGATTATTGGATCGCTCAAAGGCGACGAGATCGCGCAGGTTGAGAAGCTTGCGATCGTCGTCCGAGATCGCCGACGCATCGAGCCGATCGAACGGTCCCGGCACCGAGCGCAACAGGTCGATCGCCGTCGCGAATTGCGGGGTGCCGACGTGCTCACGGGCAAAGGCGAGGATATCGCGGCGCAGCTTGTCGTCCCGGAATTCACGCTTGGCGACGCGCGCTTGCAGGTCGGCGAGGCGAGAGGCGGATTTGTCGCCAATCGCGGACGTCGCCAGACCGAGCGGCAGCAGCACTGCCATGAAGATGGAATAAGCCATGTGTCGTCCGTCTGTAGGTTTCGATAATAGTTGTGGTCAGCCAACACAATGAAATATGCTGTCAGCAGTACTACCTGAATCTAAGATATTCCATGCATCCCATTAATGGATTGTGCCGTCCGAAAATACCAACAGGAGTTCGCATGTCCACTCCGTCCACGAATATCACCAGCGTCCTCAAGGAATCGCGCTCGTTCGCGCCGTCGGCGCAGTTCGCACAGCAGGCGCACGTCAAGAGCCTGGCCGAGTACGAGGCGCTCTGGCAGCGGGCGGCGGCGGATCCCGAAGCGTTTTGGGCGGAGCAGGCGAACTCGCTGAGCTGGTTCGCGAAATGGAACAAGGTGCTCGAATGGAACGAGCCGTTCGCGAAGTGGTTCCTCGGCGGCAAGATCAACGCCTGCTTTAACTGCGTCGATCGCCACCTCGAAACGCGCGCCAACAAGGCCGCCATCGTCTGGGAAGGCGAACCCGGCGACACACGCGTGCTGCGCTATCAGGATCTGCACCGCGAGGTCTGCAAGTTCGCGAACGCGCTCAAGAAGATCGGCATCAAACCCGGCGATCGCGTCACCATCTACATGCCGATGGTGCCCGAAGCGGTGATCGCGATGCTGGCCTGCGCTCGCATTGGCGCGACGCACTCCGTCATCTTCGGCGGCTTCAGCGCCGATGCCGTCGCCGACCGCAACAACGACGCCAAGGCTCGGCTCGTCATCACCGCGGACGCGGGGTGGCGGCGCGGCAAGATCGTTCCGCTCAAGGCGAACGTCGATGCGGCGCTCGAGAAGTCGCCGACGGTCGAGAAGTGCATCGTCTTCAATCGCTGCAATCAGCAAGTCAACATGAAGGCCGGCCGCGACCTCTGGTGGCACGAGTTGATGGCCGACGCGTCCCCCGATTGCCCGGCCGAGCAGCTCGATAGCGAGCATCCGCTCTTCATCCTCTACACCAGCGGCTCGACCGGCAAACCGAAGGGCGTCCTCCATTCCACCGCGGGCTACCTGCTCGGCGTGGCGATGACGCACAAGCTCGTCTTCGATCTCAAGGAGGACGACACTTACTGGTGCACCGCCGACGTCGGCTGGGTCACCGGGCACAGCTACATCGTCTACGGCCCGCTCGCCAATGGCTCGACCGTTGTCATGTACGAAGGGGCCCCGAACCATCCGCGCGAGGACCGCTTCTGGGAGATCATCGAGAAATATCGCGTCTCCATCTTCTACACCGCGCCGACCGCGATCCGCGCCTTCATCAAGTGGGGCGATCAGCATCCCAACGGCCACGATCTGTCGAGCCTGCGCGTCCTTGGCTCCGTCGGCGAGCCGATCAATCCGGAAGCGTGGATGTGGTATCACAACGTCATCGGCAAGGGAAAGTGCCCGATCGTCGACACGTGGTGGCAGACCGAGACCGGCATGATCATGATCGCCCCGCTCCCCGGCGCGATCCCGACCAAGCCCGGCAGCGCCACGCGCCCCATGCCGGGCATCATCGCCGAGATCGTCGACAAGCAAGGCAGGACGTTGCCCGCCGGCCAGGGCGGCTTCCTCGTCATCAAGAAGCCGTGGCCGTCGATGATGCGCACGATCTTCGGCGACGACGAACGCTACAAACAAGCCTACTGGTCGCACGTGCCCGGCGTCTATTTCACCGCCGACGGCGCTCGCAAGGACGCGGACGGCTACATCTGGGTCATGGGGCGCGTCGACGACGTGCTCAACGTCTCCGGCCATCGCCTGAGCACGATGGAGGTTGAGAGCGCGCTTGTCCATCATGCGAAGGTCGCCGAAGCCGCGGTCGTCGGCAAACCCGACGACATCAAGGGCGAAGGCATCTCGTGCTTCGTCACGCTCAAGGCGGACATTGCCGCGTCGGACGAGCTGAAGAAGGAATTGCAGGCCCACGTCGTCAAGGAGATCGGTGCGCTCGCCCGCCCAGACGAAATCCGTTTCACCGAGGCCTTGCCCAAGACGCGCTCCGGCAAGATCATGCGCCGCCTGTTGCGCGACATCGCCAGCGGCAAACAGACGACGGGCGATACGACCACGCTCGAGGACTTTTCGATTCTCGCGAAGCTGCGCGAGGATGAAGAATAGTTACATCAATCACCCACCGGCCTGGTGCTACAATGACCTCGTCTAATGGGGGGACGCATGATGATCGCCAGATCGCGCCGGCTAATTTTGATTGCGGCGCTTGCCCCGCTCTTGGCCGGCACATCGGTCCACGCTCAGGAGTCGCCGCGCTTCAGCCGCGAGGTTGCTGCCGTCTTCAGCAAGCTCGGTTGCAACGGCGGCGCATGCCACGGCGCCGTCAAGGGGCAGAATGGCTTTCGCCTCACGCTTTTCGGCGGCGACCCAGCCCTCGATCACGAACGCCTGCTGCACGAAATCGGCGGCCGACGCCTCAACTTCGAAAATCCTGGCGCGAGCTTGTTGCTCCTCAAGGCCACCGGCGAGGCGGCGCACGGCGGCGGCAAGCGCATGGACGTCGGCAGCCGGGAATACGAGATTTTGCGTAACTGGATCGCCGGCGGCGCCCGGCTCGATCCGATCGAGAAATCGCGCCTGACCGCGCTGACCGTGTCGCCGAAAGAACACACCGCGGCGCCCGGGACGGCCTATCGCATGAAGGTGCAAGCCCGATTCGCCGACGGTTCGGTCGCCGACGTGACCGGACTCTGCGCGTTCGAGTCGTCCGACAAGCATGTGGCGATCGTCGATCGCGATGGCGTCATCCAGGTCAAGCATCCCGGCGATGCGGCTGTGCAGGTGCGCTTCCGCGCCGATGCCGCTGTCGCACTCGTGCTGGCGCCGCGGGCAGGGAAGGAAATCGTCGTCGCTGCCAGGCCGCACAACTTCATCGACAACCATATTCTCGCCAAGCTGCGTCGGCTCAACGTGCCGCCGTCGGAGTTGTGCGACGATGTCACATTCCTGCGCCGCGTGTCGCTCGATGTGTGCGGCGAGTTGCCGACGCCAGACGAGATTCGCAAGTTCCTCGCTGACAAGACGCCGGAACGGCGGGGGAAGAAGATCGACGAGCTGCTGAATCGGCCCGGCTATGCCGCGATGTGGACGCTGAAGTTTTGCGACATCCTCAACGCCAACGACTATGGCGTCTACGCCGACGGGATCAGTCAGGAGCAGGACGCGCCGCGCTTTCAGCAATGGATCCGCACCCGGCTCGAGGAGAATTTGCCGTACGATCAGTTCGTCGAACGCATCCTGACCGCGACGAGCCGGGAGGGGCGCAGCGTCGACGACTGGGGCAAAGAGATCATCGCGATCAACGATGGCTATGCGACGCCACGCAGCGACATCGATATCTATGCGAAGCGCAAGACGCCGGACCTCTACTGGCTGCGCCGCGCCTCCGGCGGCGTGCCCGGCACTTTGCAGGTTGCTCACAGCTTCCTCGGCCTGCGACTCGAATGTGCCCAGTGCCATCGCCATCCGCACGACATCTGGCAGCAGGACGACCTGCTCAGCTTCGCCAACTTCTTCATGCACGTCCGCCAGGCGGGGTTCCAGGGGGACAACGAGAAACGCTTCCCCCAGGTCGCTGCGTATGTCAAAAAAATGAACGCCGACTCGAAGAAGCTGGCCGATGATGCCAAGAAGATGCGCGATACCGTCGGCAAGAAGCTGGACGCCGAGGCGAAATCGTCCAAGAGCAAGGCGGCACAGGACGCGCTGAAGAAGTTTCAGATGGAAGTCGGCAATCTCGAACGCCGGGCGAAGGCGTTGCCCGAGTATGGTCGCCGCATGATGCACGCGGAGGTCCAGCATCTGCCGCCGGCCAAGGACGCGTTCGCGAAGGTGACAAGCCCGCTTGGCACGCAGGAATCGCGCACCTATCGCCTCCTTGGCGAGACGAAGAACATCGACATCGCGAAGAACCAGGACCCGCGCACGCTGGTCGTGGCGTGGATGCGCCGGCCGGACAATCCGTTCTTCGCCAAGGCAATCGTCAACCGCGTGTGGGCCCATTATTTCGGGCGCGGCATCATCGATCCGCCCGATCATTTGTCGCCGCTCAATCCGCCGTCCCATCCGGAGCTGCTCGACGAGCTGTGCCAGGGCTTCGTCAAGAACGGCTACGACCTCAAGTGGCTGCATCGCACGATCCTGAATAGTCGGACGTATCAGCAATCGAGCCAGGCCACGGAAGAGAATCGCAGCGATCGGTCCAACTACGCCTACTTCGGCTATCGTCGGCTGCCGGCGGAAGTGCTGGTTGATGCGCTCAACCAGGCGACCGGCGTCGGCGAGGACATGGAGATGAAGTTCTACCACTGGCGGCCGGAGTGGAAGACCGTTGAGATTCCTTACACGCCGAAGAACGCGTATGTCACGTTCATGCTCGAACAATTCGGCCGGCCGCAGCGCAACAGCGGCGTGCAGTGCGACTGCGAGCGCGACTCGAACGCGTCGGTGCTGCAGGTGCTGAGCCTCGCCAACCATCCGCGCGTTCGCCAGAAGATCGCCGACGAAAAGGGACACGTTGCCCGTATCCTGAAGACTCACGCGGACGATGCGAAGCGCATCGACGAAGTCTACCTGCTGACATTGAGCCGAACGCCGAGCGCCGCGGAGCGCGACGCGTGCCTGAAATATATCCGCGCATCGGCGACGCCGGCGGACGGCCTTCGCGGCGTGATGTGGAGCCTGCTGAACACGCGCGAGTTTCTGTTACAGCATTGACGGCTGAAACCCGGCTGCTCACTCACGCAGCACCGCTCGCCTGCAAGGAGAATGACATGGCACGATGGTTGCTTGCCTGCCTGGTGATCGCAATGGTCCCCGCCTTCGGGCATGCTCAGACGCGAGGGAAACGGCTCAATGTTGTCTTCGTGTTCACTGACGATCAGCGGGCCGACACCATCGCGGCGCTCGGCAACAAGCACATCAAGACGCCGAACCTCGACAAGCTCGTCGCCCGCGGCACCACCTTCACCCGCGCGTATTGCATGGGCGCCAACCAGGGGGCGGTGTGCGTGCCGTCGCGGGCCATGGTGCTGAGCGGGCGGACGCTGTTCAAGATCAACGCCGACCTCAAGGGCATTCCGACCTGGCCCGCCGCCTTCGCTCGCGCGGGTTATCGCACCTTCATGACGGGCAAATGGCACAACATGGCGCCGTCGCTGCTTGCCACGTTCAGCGCCGGCAAATCGGTCTTTCTCGGCGGCATGGGGGATCCCTACACGCTGCCGATCGCGGACATCACCGACAAACACACGCTCACCGAGAAGCAGAAAAGCGGCAAGCATTCGTGCGAGCTGTTCACCGATCGCATGGTCGATTTTATCAAGGAGCAGAAAGGGACCCAGCAGCCATTCGTGGCCTACGTGGCATTCAATGGGCCGCATGATCCGCGTACGGCGCCGAAGGAGTATCACGCGCCGTACGCCAAGAACAAGCCGCCGCTGCCGCCGAACTTCTTGCCGCTGCATCCTTTCAACAACGGCGACATGGTCGGACGCGACGAGCAGCTCGCTCCCTGGCCGCGGACGCCGGAAATCGTGCGCAGCCATCTGGCGGACTACTACGCTTACATCACCTTCCTCGATGCCCAGGTCGGCCGCATCATAACAGCGCTGCGCGAGGCGGGTCTCGAAGAGGACACGATCATCGTTTTCGCCAGCGATCATGGCCTGGCCATCGGCAGCCACGGCCTCTTCGGCAAGCAGAACCTTTACGATCATTCGATGCACGTCCCGCTCATCTTCGCCGGCCCGGGCATTCCGCAGGGCAAGCAGTCGGATGCCTTCTGCTACTTGCTCGACATCTACCCGACGCTCGGCGACATGGCCAAGGTCGACGCGCCGAAGGGGAGCGACGGCAAGAGCCTGGTCCCGATCCTCAAGGGGGAAAAAACGCAGGTGCGCGATTCGATCTTCACCGCGTATCGCCAGTTCCAGCGTGCCGTGCGCGACGACCGCTGGCACATGATCGTCTATCCGCACATCAACAAGACGCAGCTCTTCGACCTGCAAAATGATCCGCACGAAACCAAGGACCTGGCCGCCGATCCGGCGCAGGCCAAGACCATCGAACGCTTGACCGAGCGGCTCAAGGCCTGGCAGACGGAGTCGGGAGACATGCAGCCATTGCGCAGCGAGAAGCCGATGCGGCCGGAATTCGAGATCCCGAAGAAGCTACCGGGGAAGGAAAAGAAAAAGTCAGCGGCTCCCGCGGCTAAGACCACTGGAACCGCTGACATGTCGAGCGAGGATTGCAATCAATTGCGTCCAGGCACGCCATTGACCGCGGCGGGGGGCTGGGTGATTTCCGGGATGTCGATCGGATCGAGCTTGTTCTCGCCGGTGATGATCCGGGCGGTTAGCCTGGAGTGCACGCCCCCGTACCAGCCGAGCAGCCGATCGTTGTCCTCTTCGCTGCGCTCCCCTTCCTTTCTTTCAGGGGGCCAGTGCAAAACAATCTGATAGCCTCCCTCCGCCGCTCCGTCTCCATCTTTGAACGTGGTGAGCGTGAAGCGTCCGTCCTCGCCAGTGACTCCGTGCGGGTTCGACGGAATGTCCGGGATCATCGGAGCGCTCGTCGGCAGGAGGTAGACGTGCACTCCCTTGGCCGGCTGGCCGGCATACGTCACCTGACCCGAAGCGGGATAGACCGTGATCTGCTTTCGTTGGTTGCATCCGTTCAGCGCACCCAGCCCGAGCAGGATTAACATCGCACAACTTGTCCTTCGCATTTTTACCTCAGAAATCCTGTGGGGCGGAATCCATACCGTTGCGGGTGATCAGGCGAACGAACAGGCGAATGTCCATGGTTGACGGGACGAAGCGCACGGAGCCGTCGCCGAAGACGTGATTGGCGCCGCCGACGTGGAAGCTGTAGACCTCGTTGTCGTTGGTGCAATTGGTGTGGCAGGGTCCGGGATGGGTGGTGCCGGTGGCGTCGAAACCGTGGGTGATGTATTCGCAGGCATCGTCGGCCCAGCCGCCGTCGGTCTGGCCATTGGCCTTGAGCAGCATGGATTTGGCGCGGTAGGCATCCGGCCGGCCGGCGTCCTCCGAGAGGAGGAAGGTGTTGGACGTGCCATCGTAGATTTCGGGAATGCTGTAGGCGGCGTTGACCTTGAGGATGCCGCTGCGGTCGACGCAGACGTCGACGAGGCCGGCTCCTTCGAGCGCGGAGTCGTAGCCGTTGTTGGGGCCGTAGTCGCTGCAGGCGAATTTGAGAGTGCTGCTCTTCACGTCATAGCGGGCGCTGCCTCCCGGAACGGAAGGGCAGATGAACACCGGGATGATCGATTCGCGTGCCGCCTGATTGGTCGTGGAGGCGCAGTCGGCGTTCATGTTGTACATGGCGGCAACCGCGCCCTGCTCGATATGTGGCAGAATGAAGATCGCCCAGCTGTGCTTGACGCTACTGGTAGTGACGCCAAACTTCTGATAAAAGGCGGTGACCGTGCCGCTGGGCGAGCGCAGGGCGCCCGGCGGGAACGTCTTCATTTGGCTGTGAAAGCCATGCATCGCCAGGCCGATCTGCTTGAGATTGTTTTGGCACTGCGAACGGGCGGCTGCCTCGCGCACCTTCTGCACGGCGGGCACCAGCAAGGCGATCAAAATGGCGATAATGGCGATGACGACGAGCAATTCAATCAGCGTGAAGCCCGTGCGGGGCTTTTGTTGCTTGGACATCAGGAAACCTCGTGGAGCGTTGGATGAAGTATCAGAGCACCCGCAATGCGCGGATGCTCCGTTCGATATTCTTTTAGTCCCGGGATCGAACCCGTTGAGCATCTTGGCGTGATCAGTAGTCCAGCGTGACGACCTGGCCGTCGCGAATCAGGCAAAGGTTCTGCCAGTTGGAGGACGTCACGTTGTAGCTCATGAAGCGGACGGTCCCGTCGCACAGGGCCGCGACGAAGCCGGTGGGATGGGGACCGCCGAAACGCACGGACCAGTAAGTCGGTTGAGTCGAATCGGGGTGCATGAAATCAGGTTGCGGGACAGCTTCCCCGAAGCGGACATGATCCTGGTCCCAGCCCGAATTGTTCCACGGCTCGTTGTCGCCCCCGGCGCTACCGAGAACGCTGGCGCCGACCTGTTTTTCCGCGACCATGATGGTGTTGGAGGTGCCGTCGGTGATGTCGGTGATGCGGCGATGCTGTTCGACCGGCGCCGTGGCGGACATGCTGGAGCTCGGCGCGAGCCATTGTGCCATGAAGACGCCTTCCTTGCCCATGCCGGCCATGTTGAGACCGCCGTTGCCGCCGTAATCACCGCGGCCGCCGTTGGAGTAGAGGGTTGGCTGGCGGCGCGAAGGGCAATAGTAGAGCGGGATCGCCGTTTGTGCGACGGCCGAATCGCTGGGATTGTTGAAGACGTTGCCTTGTTCGATATAGGGCAGGACCTGATACATCCAGGTCCAGCCGACGCGCGACGTGGCATTGCAGCAGTTCTGGTTCGGTCCGTCGCAGCCCGCGTTGGGAAACACTTTCAGGGCATCATGATAGCCGTGCATGGCCAGGGCGATTTGTTTCAGGTTGTTCGTGCATTGCGTCCGTGCCGCCGCCTCGCGCACTTTCTGCACCGCGGGCACCAGCAACGCGATCAAAATGGCAATGATGGCGATCACCACCAGCAGTTCGATCAGCGTGAAACCTCGACGAACATTGAAACTCGTTTGCATTCTTGCGTCACTCCATTTCATGAGCGGAATCAGAAAAGTTGCAACAAAGGCAGTAATTCGAAGAATATTATTGGCAGCGAGCGCAATGAATCGGCCTAGGTTTGATTAAGATTCCGTGAAAGAAATCCTGGCACGGGGCAAATGAGGAGATTTTTCACAGACGGACGGAAGCTGAACCCGCAGCTGCAAACCTATGAGCCGAGAGAGGAAGCGATGGCGCGCTACAGATGTGAGATGGAAAACGCAAGGACGGATGGGCAATACACTGCCCATCCATCCCTTGGTTGTTTATCGATCGGGCGTCACTTCTTGATTTCCAAGACGCGGGAGTCTTCGTGTCGGACGGGATCGACGCCTTGCAGGCGCAGCGCCGATACGTCCTTCGTCTTCATGTCGATGACTTCGATACGGTGGTTGTTGGTATCGGCGACAT
>DASRSQ010000914.1:0-3620 GCA_035656475.1 Gemmataceae bacterium
CGACGCCGAAGGGCGGGGCGGGATCTACAACTTCGTGACCAAGCGCGGCCTCTGCCAGGGCGCTCGCAGCAAGATCAGCTGGACCCAGGTCGAGACCGGCAGCGCGATCACGTGGAAGTACCCGAGCTGCATCCTGCTCGGGGACGATTCGGTCGGCGAGTTCTACTCGGTCGCCCTCACCAACCACAAACAGCAAGCCGACACCGGCACGAAGATGATTCACGTAGGTAAAAACACCAAGAGCACCATCGTCAGCAAGGGCATCAGCGCCGGCAATGGCCAGAACACCTATCGCGGCCAGGTCAAGGTCCTCAAGGGGGCCGAGAACGCCCGCAACTATAGCCAGTGCGATTCGCTGCTGCTCGGCGACAAGTGCGGGGCCCACACGTTCCCGTACATCGAAGTCAAGAACACCAGCTCCACCGTCGAGCACGAAGCGTCGACCTCGAAGATCGGCGAGGACCAGATCTTCTATTGCAAACAGCGCGGCATCAGCGCCGAGGACGCCGTCAGCATGATCGTCAACGGCTTCTGCAAGGAGGTCTTCAAGGAGCTGCCGATGGAATTCGCGGTGGAGGCGAAGAAGCTGCTCGGCGTGAGCCTGGAGGGGAGCGTTGGGTAGTCAGCGGGGCATGCCGGGAGGGCGAGGCTCCTGCCGAGCCGAAGCGTCGGAATCATGCCTCATAAGCAGTCAACTGCGGGTTCTGGCTCGGCAGGAGCCTCGCCCTCCCGATGCTTCCCAAGGATATCGCGATCTGAGGAACACTCGGTTGAAATCTTGAAAAAGCTGCATGAGGTTACAACCATTGTTGACGAGAATGCCAGAGTGATGGGGTATTTCACTCTCAAGGAATGCTTGAAACCGGATGACGTCGCGGATCAGCCCATCTACGTGACCAAGGAATCTACAACAGACAAGTGAAGGACTGGACTGTGCTAACCATCAAAAATCTCCACGCCCGTGTCGCCGACAAGGACATCCTGCGCGGCATCAATCTCAACGTCAAAGCGGGCGAAGTGCACGCGATCATGGGGCCCAACGGCTCCGGCAAGAGCACGCTCGCCGGCGTCCTCACCGGACGCGACGCCTATGACGTCACCGAAGGTGAAGTGCTGCTCGACGGCAAGAACCTCCTCGACATGGATCCCGAGGAACGCGCAGGCGAGGGCGTCTTTCTCGCGTTCCAGTATCCGGTCGAGATTCCCGGTGTCACCAACAGCTACTTCCTGCGGGCGGCCGTCAACGCGGTGCGCAAGTATCGCGGGCAGCCGGAGCTTGACGCGGCGGCGTTTCTCAAGATCGTCAAGCAGAAGATGAACGTGCTGGACATGCCGGAGGATTTGCTCAAGCGTTCCGTTAACGAGGGCTTCTCGGGCGGCGAGAAGAAACGCAACGAGATCTTCCAGATGGCGGTGATGGAGCCAAAGCTGTGCATCCTCGATGAGACCGACTCCGGGCTCGACATCGACGCCATGAAGGCGGTCGCGGAAGGAGTCAATGCGCTGCGGTCGAAGGATCGCGCGATGATCGTCATCACGCACTATCAGCGGTTGCTCGATCACATCGTGCCGGACTTCGTGCACGTGCTGTCCGCAGGTAAGATCGTGAAGACGGGCCCGAAGGAGCTGGCGCTCGAGCTGGAAGCCCACGGCTACGATCCGATCAAGGCCGGAATGGCGGGGGCGGCGAACTGATATGGATACCGGTTCCTTCACGAGGCTTTTTGCCGAATTCGATCGCGGCGAGATTACGCCGACGTTCGCCTCCCTGCGCCAGTCGGCCCGCGCGCGGTTTGCATCGCTTGGCTGGCCGACGGCGCATAGCGAGGATTGGCGTTTCACGAACGTGACGCCGATCATCGAGACGCCGTTCGTGTTGCCGCCGGCGCCGAACACGGATCGCGAACATCTGCCCGGTTTGCCGCATCCGGGCACCGTGCGACTCGTGTTCATCAACGGCCAGTTCGCGAGTTGGCTATCCACTTTGCACCGCGCTCCGCGCGGCTTGCAAGTTGGCTCACTCGTCAATGCCAATCCCGATGTCGCCCCGAAATCGCTCGGCCAGATCGCCGATTTCAAGGACAATGTTTTCACGGCGCTCAACACGAGCTTCGTCAGCGACGGCGCCATCGTCGCCGTGCAGAGCGGCACCGTCGTCGAGCAGCCGATCGAGATCATCTATCTGTCCCAGCCGGGTGGTCAGCCGTTCGCGGTGCATCCTCGCACGCTGATCGTCGTCGGCCACGATGCGCAGGCGACTGTGGTCGAGCGCTATCTGAGTGCCGGCGAGGGGCTCCCCTCTCCTTCTGGGAGAAGGGCTGGGGGTGAGGGCATTTTCACCAACGCGGTCACGGAAATCGTGTTGATGGAGAACGCCAACGTCGATCACGTGAAGGTGCAACAGGAAAATGCACAGAGCTTCCACGTCGCCAACACGCAGATCGTGCAGGCGGCTCGTAGCGTCTTCACATCGCATTACCTCGGACTCGGAGGCGGTCTGGTTCGCAACGAGGTCCGCGTTCGCTTCGACGGCGAGCATTGCGAATCGACCATCAACGGTCTGTACCTGGGCGTCGGCAAGCAGCACCTCGATAACTTCACCGTCATCGATCATGCCAAGCCGAACTGCGCCAGCCATGAATTGTACAAGGGCATCCTCGACGACAAGTCGCATGGCGTTTTCAACGGCAAGATCTTCGTCCGCAAGGATGCCCAGAAGACCGACGCCAAGCAGACCAACAAGGTGCTGCTGTTGTCCGACGATGCGACGATCAACACGAAGCCGCAGCTCGAGATCTTTGCGGACGACGTGAAGTGCACGCATGGCGCCACGATCGGCCAGCTCGATGCGACGCAATTGTTCTACCTGCAATCGCGCGGCATCCCGCTCGACGCGGCCCGCCGACTGCTGACGTTCGCCTTCGCCAACGACATCGTCCATCGCCTGAAAATGGAATCGCTGCGTGAGGAACTGGAAGCGCGCATCGTGCGCTGAGCCAGGCTCCCCTCTCCTTCTGGGAGAGGGGTTGGGGGTGAGGGCCAAAGTATCCGTTTCCGAAAGTTCAGCCCTCACCCCCGGCCCCTCTCCCAGAGGGAGAGGGGAGAAGGCTAATGGGGCCAAAATGTCCATCACGATCACGAAACCACCGGTGATGAAGCCATCGTTCGACGTCGAACGCATCCGGGCCGATTTTCCCATCCTGCACCAGAAGGTGCATGGCAACCCGCTCGTCTATCTCGATAACGCAGCGTCGTCGCAGAAGCCGAAGGCGGTCATCGATGCGCTACGGCACTACTACGAAAACGATCACGCCAACGTCCATCGCGGCGTCCATGCTCTCAGCGAACGCGCGACCGAGCTTTTCGAGGAAGCTCGCCTCAAGATCCATCGCTTCATCGGCGTTCCGTGCCTGCGCGAGCTGATTTTCACCCGCGGCACCACCGAAGCGATCAACCTCGTCGCCCAGACCTACGGCCGCATGAATGTGCATGCCGGCGACGAAGTGATCGTCTCCGCGCTTGAGCATCACAGCAATATCGGTCCCTGGCAGGTGCTGTGCTGGGAGAAACACGCTCACCTGCGTGTGATCCCGATCAACGACGCCGGCGAAATCGATCTC
>DASRSQ010000915.1:0-14293 GCA_035656475.1 Gemmataceae bacterium
GGCGGAACCAGTGCACACGCTGCGTGTACTTGTAACCCTCGCACTTCTTCTTGATCGCCTCCGCTTCCTTGAGCCGGCCGTCATGGATCAGCGCCTGCATCAGCGTCTCGAGGTGATGCGAGAACTGATGATCCTCCGGCGGCGTCACCTTCATCTGTTTGTGATACGCTTCCTCCAGCTCGATCGCCTTCGCGGAACGATCGGTCGTCTTCTCCCACTTGCCGATGCGCATCGCCAGGTGCGCCTGCATGTGATAGGCGTGCGGAATCCCCGGCGACGACGCCACATAGCCCTCGGCGTGCGGCCAGCCAAGCGCCGGCCGGCGAATGTTCTCGTAATGGTGCACCAGCTCGTGGTGCCCGCCCGGATGCTGCGGATTGAGCCGCAACAGCGCCTTGTAGAATGGCACGCCGGCGTTCGGCCCATCGGCAATCTGCGCCCGCGCGAACCAGCCTTCCTCGTCATCGTCATAAAGCGTCAACAGCTCGTCGAGCGTCTTGAGCGCTTCCTTCCTGCGGTCCTCGACCTTGATCCCCTCGATCAATCCCTTCTCCTGACAACGGGCCTTGATCAGCCGCTGCTCGCGTTCGTTGGCGACGGGCATCAGCTCCATCGCTTTCTTGAGCGGCGGCGCGTAGGCGGCCTTGCCCCACTTCTCGCACGCCTTGCTCAGGCCCCACCATGCGAAGGCGCAGTTCGGATCGAGCTTGAGCGCGGTCTCGAAGGAGCGAGCCGACTCGATCCAGACGTAGGAGTAGTAGTAGCCGAGCGCCTGATCGACGAACTGCTGAGCCTCCGGCGAGGCGGTGGTGACGCGATACTTGACGACGCACAGGTTCGGGATCAGCTTCGCCGGCGGCAACTTGGTGTGCGACAGCTTGCTCTCGTCTTTGCCCTGTGACTTCTTGGGCCCCTTGGGTTGCGCGAGCGCGACGCCGGCAGACAGGCCGAACGCGATCAGACATGCAAGAATGCGCGTCATGGTGTGGTTCCCGATTTTTGCGGTGGGATCGATCAGAGTTCATTGTCATCGCTGACGGAAAAGTTGCAACCGGAAATCCGGGCGCCGGCCGCGATTTCACGCAGCTCTCATCGAGAGTAGATGACCACGAGGCCGTGGGCATCTCGATTGCCGAAAAACGATGGATTTTACGCGGTTTGCTGAGTAGATGACCACGAACCCAGGGGGAGAGGGGGGGGCTAGTCACGGGAGCAATGTTTCCCGACAAATCATCAGCAACGACATTGACAAACCGGACCGATTCACCCGGCAATCGCGTTGAACATTCGGCTCACTTCTCCCTCTGGGAGAGGGGTGGGGGGTGAGGGCTGAAGCGCCAGCGCCCCGAATCTTCTGCCCTCATCCCCCGCCCCCCCAGAGGGAGAAGGGAGAAAATGCCGATTCAGCCGACGACCTCTGCCTTGATGGGATGACCGCCCTTGATGATAACGATAACGAACTGGCCGGCAAACAAACCGCCATCTTCAAAATGAACTTCAGCCGAGCCTATTTCACTGTCAATCACTATCGCCGAACTATCTAGCTGGGCGGCAAACCCGGTCCGGCCAAGGATGCCGATTTCTTCGTCAAGGCATGTGTCGTTGTAAAATGCCAGCAATTCGTCTGCAGCAAAGGTGCGCCATTGGTCCATGCGCTTTGCGAGAGATTCAACAAAAGCAATAGCGTCCTCGGTCGGTTTGCCAGCCACGACATATGGCCCATCCCGAAAAGCTACTGGCACCCCGTCATAAACAAGGTCAACCGACATAGCATCGACTTCCTCTACTTCTTTCCTTCCGTTGCACCCGCGACAGCCACTGCAGCGCGCACCACGCGCCGACCGACGAACCAGCCCACCAATCCCACCACCAGAATCACCGGCAACCACGGCGTCACAGCAATGGCCACCAGCGCCACGCCTTCGCCGAATTCCAGAAGCGCATCCCAGGATTCGCTCCATGTCTTGCCGGCGCGCATGCCGAACGTCGGCGTCTCCGTCGGCTCGGGCGGCTTCGCCGCGATGTATTTCTGCTTCTCACGCAACGTCACTGTCACCGTCGTCAGTTCGGTGAGGTCGGCCCACAGCTTGAGCTGGCCCTCCTTGCGGTTGATCTCGTTCGAGACCTGCTCGAGCTTGTCCCAGACTTCGAGATAATGTTTCATCTCCTTCTTGCCCGTCTCCTTCAACAACTCGCGCAGCGCCTCGCGGGCACTCTTGCGATTGTCGATGTCGGCGGCCAGATCGTAGTACTGGGCCGTCATGTCTTCGGTCTCCAGCGTGTTGGTCGTCACCTCGCCGAGCTTGGCGACTGCCTTGCGAAAGCTGTGCAGATTGTCGACCGGCACGCGCACGCGCCACATGCCGACGCGGACGGAGTCGGCGGACGTGTTGACCTCGACCCTGGCGTATTCTCCCTTGGCCTCCTTGCGAGCCTCGTCGAGCGCGTCGGTGGCTTTGTCGAGATCCTCGACGATCAGATTCAGCGTTGCGGTGTAACGGATCTTGCGCGGCTTGGCGTTGGCAAGATTGCCTTTTTCCTCGGCTGGCGCGTCTTTTTTCTCGGGCGGTTGATCGAGCTTGTTGACGGCCTCGCCTTTCTTGCCGACCGCTTCGGCCGAGGCGACTTCAAGATCTTTCCTGCCTGCCGGCGCCGCCTTTCGGTTGCTGGTCGAACAGCCAGCGGAACAGCACAGTCCGAGCAAGAAGAGAAGGATGATGGAACGCATGATTGGCCTCATGGTGAGAGGAGGTGCCGACATCATGATACTTTCAACCGATAATTATTCCCCGAGAAACGAAAAAGGCGTGCGCGAGCACTTCGGCTCGCGCACGCCTTCGGCGTTGCGGCTAGACGTCGTTACTTCTTCTTGGTTTCCTTCATTGGCGGTTGTTCGCCCGGCGCCACCAGCGTACGCAGCAGCTGGGTGTTGGTGCCGTTGTAGATGCGGACGGTGCCTTCCTGGCCGCCGGCGGCGATGAGGGCGCCGTCCGGGCTCACCGCAATAGCGTAGATGAAGTCGGTGCCGCCGGCGAAGTTGCCGGTGTTGCCGCCGTTGGTGTTGAAGCGCTTGACCGCGTTATCGCCGCCGCAGGTGACGAAGTCGGTCTTCTTGCCGACGAACAACAACCGCGTGACCTGCTTGCCGTGCGCATTGATGGTGCGAGCTTGCTCGCCCTTTTCCCAGTCCCAGACCTTGACGGTGTTGTCGCCGCCGGCCGAGGCAAGCAACTTGCCGTCGGCTTGCCAGCCCACGTCGAGGACGTGGTGCGTGTGGCCTTCGAACGACTTGACCATCTTGCCATCGGCCAGGTTCCAAACCTTGACGAACTTGTCGGCCGAGCAGGTGGCGAGCAAGAACGCCTTGAACGTCTTGAGCTTGGCGTTCTTGTCCTTCGGATCAGGCTGCTTCTGGCCCGGCTCGGGCAGGTCCATCTCGGGGCTGAAGGCAAGGCCGTAGACGGTGTCGGAATGGCCGTTCTTGAGATCGAAGATCATCTTCCAGGTGGGCACGTCGAAGACCTTGACTTCGCCATCAATGGTCGGCGCGCCGCCGGCGACGCCGAGCTTCTTGCCGTCGAGGGAGAAGGCGATGGCGACGACGCTGTGAGCGAAGCCGGTGATCTTGTGGCGTTGTTCGCCGGTGAGGGCGTCCCAGATGGTGACTTCCTGGAAGCTGCCGGAGACGAGCCATTTGCCGTCCGGCGACCAGGCCATCGATTCGACGATCGACAGATGGGCAGCCTTCACGTCCTTGCCATCGTGCGTCTTGAGACCCGGCGAATACAGGCTGCGGATGTAGGCGCCGGAGCCCGCGTCGTAGATGTGGATCTGATTGCTGCGGCCGACGGCAATCGCCGACTTGTCCGGATTGAACGCGAGGGCGCGGACCACCTTCACGCTCGGCGGCGGCACGCTGACGAAAATCTTCGGCGCCGGCTTCACCCCCGAGGGGGCCTTGGCGCCGCCGTCGATCCACAGCTTGATGAGCGCTGCTTCTTCGGCCGTGCACGGCTCCTCGCCTTTCGGCGGCATCGGTCGCTTGACGGTCCGCATGACCGCCTTGTAGAGGATGCTGTCCTGCGACTTGCCCGGCTTGACGGCTTCGCCGCTCTTGCCGCCCTTCATGAGCGTTTCGTACGTGCCCACATCGAGCCGGCCTTCCTTGATGCTGCCCGAATGGCACACCGTGCAGCGCTTGGCAAGGATCGGCTCGATGTGCTCGTCGTACGAAATCATCTTGCCCTTGAGGTCAACCTTGACCTCCTTGAGCGGACCAACTTCCTTGACCTGTGCGCTCGCAGTCAGCGGCACAAACGACATCACGGCGAGAGTCAGCAGATAGCGCATCGAACATCTCCGGATTTTTTTAGCCTCGTCTCGCAGAGACGGGCGGACAGTATCTCCATTCAGCGGGAGAATTCAGTCCGCCCGCCTCTGCGAGGCCGGGCTAAACAGCCTTACTTTGCAATATTCACATTGATCTTGGTTTCATGCGTCAACGTCACGTTGCCATTGACGACAGCGGTTGCGCGGACGATCAGGTTTTGCACGTTGGCGGGAGGCGTGCCGGCGGCGACCGAAATCTTCAACTTGGCGTCGTTCATGCCCGCCGGAATCGTGATGCCGGGGGCGGTGATGCCTTTGACGTTTGGCGGCAGCACTACCTCGACCTTGAACGCGTCGGCGTAGTCGAACTGCCGGGCGACCTTGACGGTGATCATGCCATCCGCGCCGACCTTGATCGTCGGGTTGGCATTGTCGACCGACAGCGTCGCGACCTGCTTCGGCAACACCGTGACCTCGACCGGCGTCGCGGTCACGATCGTGTTGACGGCCTTCCCCTTCGGACGGGGCGAGATGTTGGCGAAGCCGCGGAAGACGATGTTGTAGCGGCCCGGCGGCACGTTGGCGCCGACGGTCAGGACCGCCTTCAGATCGTCCTTGCCCGGGGCAAACGTGAGGCCGCCGAAGGTCATGCCGGTCGGCAGATCGGCGGGCACGGGCTGGACCTGGAAGTTCGCCTTGAACTCGGGATCGACGCGGGTCAGCTTCAACGGCACCTCGAGCTTGTCGCCGAGCGATACCGCGACCTTGTCCTTGCCCGCGATCAGCTTGCCAGGCGCCTTGTCGCGCACGGCGATCATCAGTTCGTGATCGAGCCGGGTGATCGTCGGAATATTCTGTTGCGGCTGCACCGCCCACGTGACCGTCGCGGGGCGAGCCTGGCGAACGACCTTCTGGCCATTGATGACGGCGGTGCCCGTGACCTTGACGGCTGCGACCGCATCGGCGGCATTGTCGGCGGCGATGACGACCAGCTGCGTGAACTTCATGTTGCCACTCAGCGTCTGCGGCGGGCACGTCACGCCTGCGGGCAGTCCTTCCATCGTCAGATCGATGTTCCCCTTGAAGCCATCTTCGCGCAGGGCATAGACGGTGTAGTGGTCCGTACCTCCCTTGCTCGGCCGGCACGAATCGGGCCGGCTCTCGTCCGACGGCATCACAAACAGGCGAAAATCAGGAATCTCCTTCGTGATGCGGACACGGTACACCTGCGTCGGGTCGGCATAATTGTCCCCCGTATGGCTGGCGACCATCAAGTGATACTTGCCATCCGCCGGCACGACGAAGCGATACGGCGCCGGATCGCGATTGGTCGTGAAAAAGCGCTGACTGAGATTGTCAGCAGAATCGTCCTGCATCGTGATGTCGGCCTTGGTGGCAAGGTTGCGCAGAATGAAATACATGTCGGTCGAGGCTCCCAGGCGATGGCTGAGGACGTCGATCATCAGCACATCTCCCTTCTTCGCATCGAAGACGTACCAGTCGCGGTCGCGCTTCTTGTCGATGCGCCCCGCGATCTCGCACGGCACCGGCACGGCCTGCGCCTTCTCGACCGTGTCATTGTCGTCGTTCTCGATGACGACCGGCGCCTTCGCATAGGTCAGCAGCACCGGGTTCGACGGGCCCGCCGGACTGGCCAAACGATACTCGAAACCGTCGAGCACCCCCATCACGGGCGAGACCAGGCCGGAGAACTTAAGAGTCGTCGGCTCGTTTGGAGCGGTGACATTGACGGTCAACTTTTCCAGCGGTTGCCCGTTCATGCTGGCGGTCGGATCAACCTTGCCCCCCGGAAGGTTGCGGCCATAGAGGGTGATCTGACCCACCTTGCCGGGCTCGATCATCGGCGGGAAAACCGCCTCGATAACCGGTGCGGTCGAAATGTTCAGGCGATAGAAGTACTCGGCGTTGCCGACGGTGTAGGTAAATTTATTGAGGCGAACGAGGTAATCGCCATCCTCGGGAATCGTGACATCGACAAGGCTGTCCGTCTGCGGAATCGGGCGATGATAGCCAACATCGTTCCCCTTCGGCCCCTTGACCGCGATCTCCGCATCGAGTCGGCTGTCAATGCTAGCGGTCAAACATTGAATGAGGACGCGTTGCCCCTTCTTGGCCGGAAAGGTGAAGTAATCGACATCGGTGCCCGCCGTGACAGCGCCGTTGATGGTGGTGCCGATCTCGACTTTCTGGGCCTGTTCGACATCGTTGTTCGGCTCCTTCTCGGCGACTTCGTTGAGCGTGCCGACGACGAAGCGGCGCGGATTGCTGACGCCATTCTTGTTCACGAGGCGCACATCGTAGTAGCCGGGCGGCACATCGCCAGCGATGCTGACGCTGAACTTCGTGATGGGCGGACGGACCGGTTCCTTCTTCTTCGGATCAGGCTTCGCCTTCGGATCAGGCTTGGGCAGTTCCGGAATGATCGCGGTCCCCTTGATGCCGGGATGGCTGAAGAGCAGCTTCTCGGGCTCCTCGCATTCGGTGCCGGTGAAGGCGACTTCGAACGTCGTGCCCACCTTGCCGCCCGTCGGCGTCAGCACGGCCAAGCGAGGCGTGGGCCACTGGTTGCCATTGATGATCTGGGCGCGAGCGACCGATGCGCTGGCGAGAAGCACGGACAGGGACAGGCAAAGCTGGAGACGGCGTGCGAACATGCGAATCACTCCTCGTCGGCACATGGAGAGCCGCGAATCAGGGGAGCGGGATGGTTTGGCGGGAAGGACACCAGGCAAAAAAGGTTCTTCGTTTAGGGGGGATGCAAAACGGGCGATGGTTGGAGCTAGTAGGTATGGTAATGGCCACACCGAAATTGGTCAAGCAGCGAGCAAGGTGATTTGCAAGATTCTGTTTACCATTCGTCCGCTGGCCAGCGCCCGGGACTTGCCAGGGGCATAGCCTGCAAAGCCTGCGCTACAATTCGGGATGTTGTTTCCGTCCGCACCAATATGTGCAAAGGATTGATGACGCGCCATGGCAACCGGATCGTAGTGCCAAGAAACGGGAAAGGTTGACCTGCCGTGCCACCGGCGCACGAAATCGGGGCCTTGGATGATGCCCGCGCTCACGCAACCGCTTTCCGACGCCGACACCCGAAGAAGGCGCCGCTGATGGCGACGCAACCAAAGATCGCAATGCTGACGGGTTCTGGGACCTGCGTGTCGCCAATTGGCTGAAAAGACTGGTTGAATTGCCAGTCGAGAATATCCTGGTTGTTGTAGCCGGAGCCAGTGCCAGCGGTGAAGCCGACAAAAGCGTTATTCTGCCCCAAGAGTGCGGGCAAATCGACCGAATTCAGGGTCAGCATCGGCAATACCGGGCGCGTTGTACTCAAGGACCAGCGAACCTGGAGCTGGTCGGCGACGCCGTCGTAGTCGATCCAGGCATTCCACGTCTGGCCATTGTTGAAGCGCGTTGGCTCATTGATGGCGGCGAAATCCTGGAGACCGCCGTTCTCGTCCACTCCGACATGGTTGCCGCTGATTTCCCCATTATTGTAAGTGTCGAATTCCACGCCGAGGCTCTTGGTCAGTCCCTGGTAGCCGATACCCCCGCCGGCGCCACCCGCGGTGTTCGAAACCGTTTGCACAACGAAAACGATGCCATCAGCCCCTGGTCCGTCGCCATCGCTGATGCCTGCGCTGCTGGAAAGGTTGAACTGGAAATAGGTGCTGAAGGAAGCATTGCTACCCAGGGAAATAGCATTGGTCGTGAATGCACTCCCGCTTTGATATGGTGCGGAGGCAGTCAAGCGCAGTACGTTACCTACCAAAGCAGCGTTGCCATTTAGCTGAAGAACCTGGCTGCCCGAAGTGCTGTTCACACTGCTGAAATTGCTGTAGATAAAATCCGCGCGAAGCACCGAACTGGTGAGGCAGAAGGCGGCGACGAGTATGCAGCAGCGCAACGTGTGGGCGATCATGGTAGATCCTCAAGACGTTCCTTTGGAAGGATAAGCAGTTAGACGGCATCTCGCCAAAGAAGTTCCATTTCTTTTGATCGTCGGACAAAAAATTTCGCTTACAGACCGTCAGCTGGCCAGCCCACGGCGCCTCGCGCGACTCATTTTTGATTACGACGCGAAGGCGCCTGCAAGAGCTGGACCCGCCAGAGGCCGTTGGTGCGATTGCGTTGCCCGCTCCTTGATCTCGCTCCACAAGTCCCTTCACCAGCACGCTCGGCAGCTCCGACTCGCCAAACTACGGCGAAGATTCTGTTTACGATGACCAAAGAGTGAAGCGGCACGCCACGCTTACGCATCCGTCATGGAATCGTTAAGATGCATGCATGAGTGACGTGTTCGACGAACTGCGACGCCTGATCACGCCGGCGCGGCTGCTGCACGATCCGCGCGCGACCGGCGAAGGCGTTCGCGTTTGCGTCATCGACAGCGGCGTCGAACGGTCGGTGTTGCAGGCGAAGTTCGGGACTGCGCTGCAGCCAATCGAGGGAGGCATCTTCGTCGCCGACCGGCCCGAGCCGTTGCCCTACGAAGGCCGGCAAAGCTCGCCGCACGGCACCACCGTCGCCGACATCGTGCTCACGCAAGCGCCGGCGGTCACGCTCTTCTCCGCCGACGTCTTCGGCCCGGCCGGCGCGAGCGAGGTTGATACCGTCATCAAGGCGCTGCACTGGGCCTACAACGTCTGGAAGTGCAAGATCGTCAACCTGTCGCTCGGCGTCACCGAGCAGAAATTGCAACAACTGCCAAAGCGGCAACAGCTGGCACGCGTCATCGAGGAAGGCTATTTCAAGGACGTGCTGATTGTGGCCGCGGCGCACAACGATCATCCGTTCACGCGCAGCTATCCGGCCATGTTCGGGCCGCCGTTGTTGTCGGTCGACAAACGATTGTTCGACAACCCGCTCGAATTCGCCTACGCTCAGCGCGAGCAGATCGAGTTTCAAGCGCACGGCCGCGGTTATCTCGGGCCATTCGCGCTGGAACCCGCGACGAGCTGGGCCGCCCCGCACCTCAGCGGCATCGCGGCGCGGCTTCTGTCGCTGAAGCCGGACTTGAAGCCGTTCGAGGTGAAGACGCTGCTGTACTGGTTGTCCAGGGGCGCCGCGGCGACTTAGCGATCGCTTTGATGAAAGGGCTCGACTATCCATGACGGCTCATGAGATCTCGCGAGGAATTTCGACCATCGCGGGATAATGCTCGTTGTCAAGCTGCAAGATCGTGCACCAGAGGGCGGTCGCGTAGACGCGCCCCTCGCTGATGCCGACGCTGGCGGGCCAGGCGCCGTCCTTATCTTGAGCGCGTTGAATGTGGTCGAAGGTGGCGCGATATTGCTTCCAATTCGAGCCGCCGCCAATGAAGATCGCCTGCGCACTGTAGTAATGATCCAGGTCGTCGGCAGTATTTCGCGTAAGAGGGCAGTGCGTAAGGCAATACTGAATCCATTTATCTTGCTCGCTACCTTTTTTGACGTCGCTGCCCAGGCGATTGTGACAAGCAACCAAGGCGGCAATGGTGCCGGATAGACGCTTGCGCTCGTCCGATTTCTTGTCCTGGGATCGAGCGACGACTCTGCGCAGATATTCCTGACCATTGCGGAGACCCTCTGCGGGGATCGGGATGCCGGCGTTGTTCGCTGCCTGCAATGCCTGGATCTGAATGACCGTGGGCAGGATTGCGTCGAAGTCGTGCCCTTCGAGGCGGGAGGTGTGATACCAACCTCCCTGCGACGATTGCGATTTGCCGATGTATTTGACCGCGCGCGTCAAAATCTCGGTTAGCTGCTGCCGGCGGACCTTGCTGAATTCATCGCGACAAACGCCGGCGAGGAACAGCGTGGCCAGGCCGTGGCCTTCCATGTAGCGCGAAGTCTCGGACGCATGCCCGGAGAAGAGGAGACCGTCGCGCTTGGCGTCGCTCTGGTGCATGAGCCAATCGGCGGCCTTTTTGATTTCCTCCGAGTGCTTGCCTTGCCGCCCCTGGGGCAAGCCCCGGCCAGTATTGGGGGGCCTTTCCATGACCAGCGCAAGGCCGACGAGCCCCGTCATCGCCATAGGATGCTTGCCGTCTTCTCCTTCCCAGTGACCGTCTTTGGCCTGATGCTTGGCGAGGAAGCCGAGCCCCTTCGCCACGGTGTCGCGATACTTCTCCGGCACCTCGTCGGCGTGAATCGGAGCAGGAGCGTGGGCGAGCCAGGCGGCGAAGCCGATCCCACCGCCGGCCAGGAGCAGTAAACCGAGCTTGATCTTCATCATCGCCTTTTCCGATTGGAATCAGTCAACCAGTGAGCTGCGAGCGGTCATCATGGATGGATAGTTTTCCCCCTCGAGCTGGAGAACGGTGCACCAGAGGGCGGTGCCGTGGACGCTGCTGGCGCCGAAGTTGCCTGGCCAGCTGCCGTCCTCGAACTGCGCATCCTTCAACTGAAACTGAAGGAGGTCGCGATAATCAATCCAGTCGCTGCCGAGGCCGACAAACAATGCCTGGGCGTAATAGTAATAGTTCAGATTGTCGCTGCCGAACGATTTCACTTTTGGCTTGATGAATCCGATCCATTTTTTCCGCAGGTCACTGTCGCCTTCTGCGATCCTGTTGAAGCGACAAGCGGCGGCCCGTATCGTGGTCGCCAGGCGTACCGGCGCGGAGCTCGTCTCGTTTTCCGCAGCTCGACGCATGTACTCCTGAGCGTTTTCAAGGACATTGGCGGGAAGCGGGATGCCAGCCTTGGCGGCTGCCTGCAAGGCCTGAATTTGAATGGTCGTGACGGAGATCGCGTCAAAGTCATGCCCTTCAACCTTCGAGGTGTGATACCAGCCCCCCTGAGCAGACTGGGCCTTGCCGATGTACTTGACCGCGCTGGTCAGAATCTGGGTGAGCTGCGCCCTGCGTCCTTCGTCCGTTTCGGACTTGCGGGCGCCTGCCAGGAACATGGTGGCAAGACCGTGCCCTTCCATGTAGCGCGAGGTCTCGGACGGATGCTCGGAGAAAATGAGTCCGTCGCGCTCGGGCTTGCTCTTCTTCAGCAGCCAATCGACAGCCTTCTGAAGGCTGGCGGCGTGTTTGGGCGTGCGTTGCTTGTATGCCCGGGCATCATTTTCCATCAGCATGGCGATGCCGACGAACCCGGTCATCGCGACAGGATGCTCCCCCTTTTCATCTTCCCAATGGCCGTCTTGACTCTGGCGTTTTGCGATGAATGCGAGCCCCTTCGCCACGAGTCCGGGATCCTTATCGAGTTGCTCGACCACCGGTGGCAGCGGAGGAGGTGGCTCGGCGACCGGCGACGTTTGTCGACTCGGCCGGTACATATACCATGCCGCCGCCGCCACGGCGCCAATCACAACCGCCACCAACAAGGGCTTGGTTTTCACAGATCGCGTCTCGGGGGGTTACTTGACCGTTCTAAACGGCTGCCGCATACCGGGATGATGCTCGTTCTCAAGTTGCAAGACGGTACACCGACTTTGGAGGTGCGGTACCAGCCGCCTTGCGAGGACTGGGCCCTACCGATATATTTTACCGCGCGCGTGACGACGTCCGAGAGTTTCTTGTGTCGGGCCTCATCTTTTTCGAATTTCCAGACGTCGACGAAGGCGGCAAGAAGAACAAAGAGTCGGAGCTTCATGACGACACCTTCGCTGGATGTGCAACGTCATTATATGCAGCCCACCTCGTTCCCAAACTCCGTTTGAGAACGCGCCTTAGCAAACTCCGTTTCCCGTCCTCTTCAGTTCCGCGGTAAAATGGGACGTCCTCGACGGTGTTCCGGGAAAGCCTCGAAAACGAGGCTATGGACGATTCTATTCCCGCAATATCGGAATAACCGGCAAATAGCTCAGATCGAGACAGGTCTCGCTGTAAATCCCGCCCCAATCCACCTCATCGATTCAGTCCGTGTGTAAAGATTTGGCATCAAAACTTGACCGAATTCCCGCATCTCGGTCATTCCTGACCTATAGTTGGAGTGCAAACACGGAAAAGTTTCACTCCGCGAGCGATTTTGATGTCCCTGCCAACTCCAGCCTGGCTAACGCGAGCCGCCGACGGAATCCGCGCTCTCGCGGACCGACCCTGGCTGCTCTTTTTGCTGTTGCTGGCCCTCAACGCTCTGGCCCGTCCCTATTACAACTGCGTCCACGACGCCCGCCTTTATAGTTTGCAAGTGCTCAACCAGGCGGAAGAGGGCGCTTTTGCCGACGATGTCTTCCTCCGCCATGGCTCGCAGGACCAGTTCTCGATCTTCTCCCGCGCCGTCGCGCCACTGGCGGCCGCGGTCGGCGTACGGACCGCCTTTTTCCTTCTTTTCCTCGTCTTCAACACGTATTTCATCTGGGCCCTGTTCCAGCTGACGCGCCGACTCTTCGCCGATCCGGTCCTGTCCACCTGTGCGTTGATCTTCATGGTAACCACCGACCTCTTTTACGGCGGCCATGGCATCTTCAGCGTTCAGGAAGCATTCTTCACGCCCCGACTGATGGCGACCGCCCTGGTCCTGCATGCCATCGATCGCATCGTCGCCCATCGCTTTTGGGTCGCCATGCCGCTCCTTGGCCTTGCTCTCGCGATCCATCCGCTCATGGCATTCGGCGGCGTCCTGATCTGGGTCGGCTATGTCAGCTGGAGTCTTTGCGGTCCGCGCTTCTTCGCGGCCGGCTTCGTTGGCTGCTGTGCCCTGACCGCCGTGCTCCTGGCGATTCCGTCCATCTCGTCCCGAATCTTTGGCCGGATGGACGACGACTGGCACGCCATGGTCCGCACTACCGTGCTCTATAACTATCCCGATGCCTGGTCCGCCCTGGATTGGCTCAACCACGCCGTCGCCCTCGGCCTGGGAATCACAGCGTTCGCCTGGCTGTTTCGCGGCGACGCGCTGCGGGCGCCGTTCTTCCTCATCGTGACGCTGGTGGCCATTCTCGGCGTGGCGATGACCACGCTGGCGTCAATGTCTCCTTATGCGTTGCTCTTCCAGGGGCAGCCCTATCGCGTCGTGTGGATTCTCAAGGTCTTGCAGGTGCCGCTCGGCTTCCTGGTGATCGCGCGCTGCGTCCCAATGAACGCGCTCGCACCCAGGCTCGTCGCGCTTGCCCTGGCAGCTTACTTCATCGTTTACAGCTACGCCGTCAACGAGATGATCCTGTTCGCATTCGCCTTGCCCATCGCATGGTGCATCTGGCGCTTTGTGCCCGAAACGCCGCGGGCCGACTGGTGGTTCTGGGGCGCGATCACGACGATGTTGCTCGGCGCCGGCGGCTGGATGATTTATCGCTGGGGCTTCATCTGGGTGCAACGCGCCACGATCTTTGAAATGCACGACCGCGTCGATTTCCTCCGCCTGCTCGCTCAGTGCGTTCCGCCGGCCCTCTGGCTGCTCGGCGCCGTCGCCTTGTTGCAAAATATCAGCTCAGCGGCGTCGGAACGCTCGCTGCGCTTCGCGAGCCTCGTCCTCGCGCTGGGCATCCCGACGCTCTACTTCGCCCTCGATGCCAATGTGCAAACTCGCAGCTTGCTGACGCGCCATGGCGCCGACATTGCCTTCGCCCGCAATGTGATGGCGGACCGGCAGCACAACGGCCACAAGCTGCCGACCGTCTACTCCTCGCTGGGCCGGGTCGAATACGTCTGGCTCGATCTGCACGCCGTCAGCTATTTCGATGTCGTGCAAACCGCAGGCGTCATGTTCAATCGCAAGACGGCCCTCGAACTGCAACGCCGTATCGACGTCGTCGCCGCCTTCGAGATGTCGCGACTCCGCAAGGAAAAACTGTTCATGAATGATGACGCCAAGGCAGTCATCGAGCGGATGTTCAAGAAATCCTTCGATGGTCCGCCGCCCACGGAGGCCGACCTCGTCCGCTTGTGTGCTGAGCCTGGCCTCGACTACGTGATCATTCCGCAGGAATTTCCCGGCCTGTACTCCGCGAGCAATGGCCGGATTTTTGTCTACGAATGCGACAAGGTAATCAAGACATCCCCATTGAGCGTTCA
>DASRSQ010000916.1:0-2731 GCA_035656475.1 Gemmataceae bacterium
AGTCAACGATCCAAGGCGAAAGGGTTTCTGAGCTAGAGAGTGACTTAGTGTGTGAAACGGTCGAACACCCGTCCGGCTTCCCGATACTCAATAGCATTACTGAAAAAGTCAAAGCAATCAATCTCAAAAATCAACAGAAGATCGAATCAACGAAGAGAATTGACTATGAATTGGAAGTGAATGATAATGTGCCCGATAGCGAGTTTACTCTATCCGCGTTCGGCTTGCCGGAGCCAGGAGGCACAGAGCCTCTGAACAAGCCGATTCCGATGTACGTTTGGATTCTCGTTGGAGCCGGCGCTTCCGGCGCTCTCGCGTTTGCTTTCCGCTACTTGGCGCGTCGCCGTCGCATTGCGGCCGGAGCCTGATCGGAGTACGCCATGTTGACCCTGGCCTCGCGTCTCTGCTTTCTCTCCGCCATCGGCTTGCTTATGTGGGCCATCATCTCGATAGTTGTTTCCAGCACTGCCGCGCCACCCCGGGAGGCGCTATTCATTGAAAAACCGGAGCAAGACGTCGGCCAACAGCCCGTTGGAGCGCATCTCGTCACCTTCCGCGTGCGAAACACGACGCAGCGACCACAGCAGATCATCGGCATGACCGACGGTTGAGTAAATATTCATTGCTTCAGGTCGAAGCATCGTGAGCCGATCATTGTACCCGCTGGCGGCGACTTCCCGTATCGGTGTGAGTTAACGATCCACGGCGAGGGCCCCTTCAAGTTCGACATGGATCTTTACCTAGCGGACCCGGATTTCCGAATCGTACCCCTCACGGTTCGCGGAGTCGGCATCGCTCCCGAGGGATCGAAACATGACAAGCCGACGTCCTAACTTCCATCTCGCCTTCAGCCTCATCGAACTTCTGGTTGTCCTCGCAATTTTCTCGGTCTTGATGGGGCTTCTGCTCTCGGCGGTCCAGCAGGCGCGGGCGACCGCAGCCCGCATCAACTGTGTGAACAATTTGAAACAAATCGGCCTTGCTTTCCAGATGTTTCACGACGTCGGCGGATATGATTCTGGGAGTCCAGGAAGTGAACCTGCTGCCCGTCACGCCCGGAACATGCAGCCCAGGAGCGTACTCCTACGACCCCGGCCGAATCGGCAATCAATGCGACATGTTCCATTTCTGGAGTCTGCATCCCGGAGGGGCGAACTTTCTCTTCGTGGACGGCTCGGTTCATTTCGTGTCGTATTCCGCTCGTCCGCTTCTGCCCGCCCTGGCAAGCCGGTCCGGCGGCGAGACGATGGCTCTTTTCGATTGAAGTTGTATCGAGAAATTGCTCACCCTGCCGTCTTCGGAAGCGACACGATGAATTCGGCATGGCGGCCTTCCCCGGATTCGACGCGCAGCGATCCCTTGTGCATCTGCACGATGATGTCGTAGCTGATCGACAATCCCAGACCGGTGCCCGCTCCCGCCGGCTTGGTCGTGAAAAAGGGCGTGAAGATTTTCTCGCGTAATTGCGGGCTAATTCCATCGCCATTATCCCAGAAGCGCAGCTCGACCGTATCGCCTCCATTACGCGTCTGCACGCGCACGCGCGGCTGAAAAATGGGACTGGCCTTCTGGCGCTTTTGATGGACCGCGTAGAGCGCATTATTCATCAGATTGATAACGACGCGGCTGAGATCCTGCGGCGATACGTCGAGCTGCGGCAAGGTGCGATCGAGATCCATCTCCACGGCAACGTGGAAGGTCGCATCCTGGCCGCGCATGCCGCGATAGGCGAGATTGACGGCCTCGGATACAAGTTGGTTCAGATCCGTCCTCTGCCGCTGGCCCGGCTGGCTGCGGGCGTGCAACAACATGCCGCGTACGATGTGTTCGGCACGGCGGCCATGTTCCTCGATCTTGGTCACGTTCTGTTCCAGATCGAGCAGCAATTCCGTCGTGTCCGGCGAGGTATCGCGCAAACGCTCGCGCAGCTCGCGCACCAGCTCGACGGCCAGCTGGGCGAAATTAGTCACGAAGTTAAGCGGATTGCGGATTTCATGAGCGATGCCGGCCGTCAGCGCGCCTAGCGATGCCAATTTTTCGTGAGCCACCAGCCGGTCCTGCGTCGCCTTCAGTTCTTGCAAGGCACGTTCCAGTTCTTCGGAACGATTCCGGGCGGCGTCACGCAGACGTTTTCTTTCCAGCCAGGCATTGATGCGGGCACTGAGGATGACCGGATCGAGCGGCTTGGTCAGATAGTCCTCGGCGCCCTCTTCGATGCAGCGAACGACACTGGCCACCTCGTCGAGTCCGGAAACCATGATGACCGGCATCTCCTGCAAATGCGCGTCGGCCTTGATCTGCTTGAGGGCGGTGATGCCGTCCATCTCGGGCATCACCACGTCGAGCAGCACCAGGTCGAAAAGGCGTTCATGCAACAAACTCAGGGCTTCGCGGCCATTCTCGGCCATCGTGACATCGTGGCCAAGCAAGCTCAGCAAGCGCGCGAGGATTTGGCGATTTGCGGCGTCATCGTCGGCGATGAGGATGGTGCCGGGTGGGCCGGCGCGGAGATCGAGATAGCTGGCTCCGGGGCCGGCGCTCATGATGTTTGCCCCTCCGGCCCGCGGCACTGCCCGCGGTAGAGGGCGGCGAGGAGCGTGATATCGTCCGATTGCGGCGCAGCGGCGGCGAAGCCGCGAACCGCCTGTACTACCCGGTCGATCAACTCCTGCGGACGGTCGCCGGCCGCTTCGCTCAACAGGTGTTTCAGACGTTGTTCCGAGAATTGCTC
>DASRSQ010000917.1:0-6871 GCA_035656475.1 Gemmataceae bacterium
AGAATCAACCGAAGCGTTGCCAGGCCGAGTGCCCAGAGGAACAGGTCGAGCAGGTACATGGTGTTGCCATGCTCCCACATAAACGAGTTCCACTCGCCGGTGAATGCGAGGACACGGAAGCCGAAGTTAAAGCGCCAGCGAATAACGAGGCTGAGAATGCCGCAGTCGGGTACGTCATAAAGCGGTGCCTCGGCGCCGTATTGAGTGTGGATGATCTTGAACTTTTCACGCGTCGCGTCGGCGGCGGCCGGAACCTTGTCGTGGATGAGCCGAAGCGTATCGCCCCACCACAGCAATGCGCGTTCGTGTTGCGACCAGTTCTCCATCGGCTCGCCGTTCGCCCAGGCCTTGACGAGAGCTGGATCGAAGCCGATCGCCTTGAGTTCATCCTGCACCTGCTGCTTACGTTCATCGTCGGGCGAAGAGATACCTTCGAGAAAGCGCTGTCGCGTCGGGGCCGGGAGCTGATGAAACGCCGGAATCTCGCCGCGATCGACCATCAGGTCGATGAAGAACGCCAGGAGAACGATCAGGCCGACGTAGAGGAAGGTAGTGCCAACGGACGAAAGGATCGACAGCCACTTGGCGAGCGGATGATAATTCAAAAAACCACGGCAACGAGCAAGGGCACTGGCCATACGTTCATTCCGTGTAGAATCGAATCTGTCGTAGTTCACCCATTCCAGCCTGACACAACGTTAGCGTGACCGGGCATCATGCCCATTCTACCAGACACTTCGATTTCCGGGCAAAGTCCTTTGGCCAGCAATCGGGGGAAGACCTGAAAAAGCAGCGAAACGGTATCGATCAGGCAAACTCTATGCCGCACCTGGACGGGGACGGTAGAAAAGAAGTGGGAGCTTGCCAATGAGCGAACGCAAAGATTCGGCGCCTCGGCTGATCCCGGATGAGCCGTTTCCTGCCTACGCCTTCATTCCGGGACGCAATCCGCATCCGACATCGGACCCAGCCGGGCACAGCTATCGCATCGAGCCAGCGGTCCCCGATCAGGTCCATCCCGAGAAGTGGCGCGAATGCCGGCCCTATCTATTTGGAATCGATCTCTTCAACGCGGGCTATTTCTGGGAGAGCCACGCAGCGTGGGAGAGCGTGTGGATCGCGTGCGGCAGACGAGGGATCGTGGCCGACTTTTTGAAAGGGCTGATCAAGCTGGCGGCCGCGGGGGTAAAGGCATCGGAAGGTAAGGCCGCCGGCGTGGTCTCGCATAGCGGCCGGGCTGTCGAACTTTTCTCGCACGTGGGCCAGGCGACGAATCACCTGATGGGCTTCACGATCGTGGACCTGATTGCCCTAGCGGAGGACATCCGCAAGAATGGTTGGCCGGTTGATATCGCATTGCGAGTATCGAACGACCAGCAGTGAGTGGCGAGAAAGAGCACGTGGTTCTCGCCACTCACCACTCGTTAACGCGGACGGGGCGTCTGCGGCACCGGGATGACTTCGATGACGCCGCTGGCCGGAATCAGCGTCGCGGGACGGACGCTTTCCTGGCCGCGATTGCTGGTGGCCGGCACGTTCGGACGCGGCGCGGGTTCGGCAATGATCGACATCCGCATGGTGCCAACACTCATCGGCATCGACATCGCCGGCAGCGTGCTGACAGAATCCGCGACATAGGTGCCGTTGGCCAGGTTCAGCACGATGCGCTGAGCCTCGATGCGGACCGGCTGGGCGTTCTTCTTGCAAAGCAAGAGGACGTTGCCAGTGAGCTCGACCGTGTCGCCACGCTGGCTGATGTGAGCGCAGTGGGCTTCAAAGTCAGGCGTGACGAACTTGGCGGTGCGGCCGCCGAGATTGACCGGCATAAAAACGTTGTGCGGCATCATCGGCAGCGTCGCGGGCGCGATCTGGCAGGCGATGCCGGACATGGGGCAAGGCATCGGCGCGATCTGGACGCGTTCGATCTGGACGGTCTTCTGTGCCTTGGCGGACTTGCATGTCTCGCAGCAGGCGCATTCCTTGACGCAGCAGCAGGACTTGGGGGCCTGGACCAGTTCGCATCCCTTGGCGCAGCCGGCGACACCGATGACGCAGCCGCCGCTGTTACCCAGGTTTGCCTTGCCGCAGACGGCCATCTCGCAGCAGCCGCCGGCCTTGGTGGCGCCGCAGACCGCGCGCAAGCGCTGCCAGGCCATGGCGGCGTCGAGCAGGCTCCGATAGTACCAGGTCGGAGCGGAGGCGAACGGGCAATCTTCACATTGTTGCGTGCCATTGCGGTCCGCGCCAAACGGCGTTGCCGGGCTTTGACCGGGTGGCACATAAGTCGGCGGACGGTCAGGAGCCTGGGCGCCGGCGATTCCCGCCGCCGCCAGCAAGCCCGCCAACGTCATCACTCGAATCCATCGCATGCCTTTTCTCCTTTTTGTTCCGATACGAATCGGCGACCGGAGGAAATAACAAAGTCAAATCCCCATGTCAGCGCGACTTCGTTTCGGAAAAAGGAGCAGGCAAGCGACAAGTCAGAAAATGCATTAGCCACAGAGGACACAGAGGCCGCAGAGGGGCGCCAAAGCAGGACAAGGTACGAAGGTGAGCTATTCCAGGATCAGTTGAAAAGGGGCGGCTTCTGCTGCCATGAATGTTGCCGCGACAGAGACGCCGTTTTCCAGCAACGGTATTCTCTCTGTGCTCTCTGTGGTCTCTGTGGCAAAATATCACTTCTTCGCCGGCAGCGACTGGATGTATTGCCAAAGGGCGTCGTACTGCTTGCGGGCGTCGCCGTCGAACACGTCGCGCAGTTGCGTGGTCTTGCCGTCGGTCGCGAAAACCGGCATGCGCATGGTGACGTCAACGCGGTCGGGAGCCAGCATCCAGCGCTGGTAGTACGTGTAGCGCAGGCGGATGGCGGCGTCGGTGAGGTTGATGCCAGGCGCCTCGAACGGCTGGATCGCCTTCTGTTTGCCGATGCCATGACAGTTGATGCAATTGAAGCCGCCCTGTTGCGGGATCAGCTTTTCGCCGATGGCGGCGAGCTTTGGATCGGGCTTCGGACGTTCGTCGTCATTGATGCCGAAGCCGTGCTCATGCGACAGGCCGACGGCGAGCAGGTCGGCGCGGGCGGGAAACGCGGGCATGCGTGCCTTGAGCCACGGGCGAGCCCGCTGATCGACTTCGCCGTGGAAGAGCTTCTTCGTCCACGCGGGTTTGAGCTTCTCGCCGACCCACGTCAGGCTCGGCAAGTTCTCCGGCACCTTGCCTTCGTCTTCGAGCACCGCGTGCCAGCGCGTCACCTCGCCATCGCGGCGATGGCACGAATCGCAACGCAGCGATTTGACCTGGCGCAGCGAGAACTCCGCCGGCGTCTCGCGCGTCAGCGAGCTGCCGTCGGTCTTGAGGAAGGCGGCCAGCGCGGAACGCTGTTCGGGTTGTAACCCGAAGTCCGGCGCCGACCCGCGGCCGCCGATGGCGACCATCAGACAGCCCTTGTCAACCGATTTCATCGCAACTGGCGGCGTATTCGGTGCGGATTTACCTGCCAGGGAGTGACAGGCGGAGCAGCTTTCCTTGAACCATTTCGCGCCATTCTCGGCGTTCCCCTTGCGATCGACCTCCAGCGTTCCCTTGGCCTGTGTCCGTAAATAGGCCTGCAGCTTCGCGACCTCGTCATCGGACAGGCGGAAGTCGGGCATCTTGATCCACGCATAACGCTCGTGCGGATTCTTGAGAAACGACCGCAGCCCGGTCTCCGTGTACTTGGCGCCAACGTGGTAAAGCGAAAGCCGGCCCAGCTCATCGTCCGTCTTGGGATCGCTGAAGCGGTGACAGGTGACGCAACCAAGCTTTTGGAAAATCGCCTGGCCATCCTCTGCCTTCGGCTCCGTCTTGGCCGGAACTTCCGCCTGCTTGACCGACGTAAGATAAGCCGCGATGTCGGCGGCTCGTTGATGCGAATCGAGCCCGTGCAGCACTTTCGGCATCGTCGCTTCCGGGCGCAGTGCGCGCGGATCGAGAATCCACGCTGCGATCCAGGCAGGTTGCAATCGCAGATTGACATCGAGCTGCGGGGCCTTGCTCGACAGCTCCGGCATCCGGCAATCCTTCTCCGCCACCTTGCCCGGCATCGCGTGACAGCTCGCACAATGCCGTTCCGCGAAAAGCTGCCGCCCTTCGCGCAGCGTCGATTGCGCGACCAGGTCCGCATCGTCCTTGCGCGATGACAGCGAATCGGGCGGCAACGGCTCGAAGCCGAACTTCTCGCCGGCCCATTCGACGCGCAGCGTCGCGTCGCCGTTGGCGGGGCCGTCGTAGACGATGTCGATGCGGTTGTAATTCTTCGCCAGCGTGACCTCTGCTTCCTTGCCGGCGCCGGTCAGCACTTCCTTGCCGTTGATGCGCAGCGACATCGTGCCGGTCCCCGCGAGGCGGAAGCGGAAATCGCCCTTGAGCGGATTCTTGAGATAGCCCGTGATGCGGGCATGCACAGGGCCAGGCGCGAGGAACGGGCTGGCCGCGGAATTCTTGGGCACATGCAGCGCGGCGAGGCGAACGCGTCGCGCGTCGAGCCCTTGCGCATCGCCCGGCCTGGCGTAGAAGCGCAGCGTCAGGCCGGGACGCAAGGCTTCGACCACGTCCGCCGGCAGTTTGCCTGGCTTGAACGGCTCACCGGCCTGCTCGGCAGGAGCGATCGAGCAGACGGCGAGCGCGAGGAGAATGAACGTCGACTTGCGGATCATGGATGCTACTTGTCCTTGCTCTTCAGCACCTTGAATGCGGTGATGGCAGGCCCGTGGTTGGTGCCGACCCACTCCAACTCGACGCGATCGCCGACCTTGGCGGCCCGCACCAGCTTGAGCACATCCGGCATCGGAGCCTTGATTTTGGGATCCCACTGCACGAAGTAGGCGCGGGCCTTTTCTTCGCCGGGCGCGAGCACGTCGATGTGCGTGTTCTTGCCGTCCTTGCTGTCTTTCATGGTCTTGATTTCACCGATGATCTTGCCCGATTTGGGCCCCTGGGCGCTGGCCGTCACAGCAAATGCCAGTGCCAGGATGGCGCACGCGCCGACGATGTTGCGGAACATGTTGCACTCCTCGGGTGATAGGTATTTCTCCCCTCTCCCCCGGAGGGGAGAGGGGAGCACATCACTTCTTCGTGTCCACCACGCGATAGCCGCCGACGATGATCTCGCCGCGCTTGTCGCCGACGACGTTGATCGTGTTCCAGATCGTGCTCTGGACCTTGGCGCCGTCCGCGGCCTTGAGGTTGTACTGGATCTTCATCTGCATCACCGGACGCACGTCCTTGACCTTGAGCGTCACGGTCTTGCCATCGGCCGAGACGGTCGCGGACTGGATCTCGACTTCGTCCTCTTGCCCCTTCTTGAGCTGTTTCTTCGAATCATTCACGCTGACGTGCGGCGAGCCGTAGTTGCTGGTCCAGCGATAGTTCCACTGGCGGATCGTGTAGGCGTCGGCGTCGCCGGCGATCGATTTGTCGAGCGGATCGCTGAAGGTGACATCGATCTCGCCGGGACGAACTTTGAGATCGACGGGCAGGTTCGCCTTCTTGCCGGTGTAGCGAATGCGATAGAGGCCGGCGTCCTTGGCGGCGGTTGTCTGCCAGCCGCGTAGGCCGGCGATGTAGAGGGCGTTTTGCTTTTCGTTGAAGCGCAGCCGGCAGATGCCGGTGTCGAAGTTGATCGGGACCGGCACTACGCCGCCTTGCATCTGGCCGCTGACTTCTTCCTTCAGCACCGAATACAGCTTGCAACGGCCGTACGACGCGTGCAGCAGATGGCCGGAGAGCGGGCCGAAGGTCTTGCTGGTGATCCAGACCTGGCCGCCGTTGGAGTTGTCGACGTCGTCGTGCGGCAGCCAGCAGAGCGGGTTGTCGCGCACCACCGGGAACTTGTCCTTCGGCTTGCCCGCAAAATCGGGGACGCCGTAGAAGCCGCCCGGCTTGATCCAGTTGAGCGGGCAGGTCGGCGTCCAGGTGCCTTCGTTGTCGCCGCAGGTGATCTGGCCGTCGGGTCCGACGCACATGCCGTTGGGAGCGCGGAAGCCGCGGGCGACGACTTCGAGCTTCGAGCCATCCTTCGACACCTTGAAGATGCAGCCATGGTGGGGCGTGATCTTGTCCCAGCCGCTGCCGCCGGGCCGGACGGGGCCGCCCTTGATGAAGTAGAAGTTGCCCTCGGGATCGGTCTGCAGATCGAACGTGAACTCGTGGAAGTTGGTGGTGATCATCGCATCGTTGTTGAAGCATTCGTAGAAGTCGGCTTCGCCGTCGCCGTTCGTGTCGTGCAGGCGCGTGATCTGATCGCGGCCGAGGACGTAGACCTTGTCGTCGACAATCTTGAGGCCAAGGGCGTGGAACAGGCCGGCGGCGTAGCGCTTCCACGTCAGCTTCTGCAGGCCGTCATCGATGCCGGAGACGATCCAGACATCGCCGGACCAGGTAGAGACAGCGATGCGGCCGTCGCTGAAGAAGTCGAAGCCGCCGATGCGCATCCACGACTTGTACGGATTCTGGAACGGCGGCGTCAGCGAGTCGAGCGTGTACGCCGTCTTGTCGTCGCCGCGCGTGCCCTTGGTTTCGACGGTTTTGTCAAAGCGTGCCTTGCCGCCCTTCATCAAAGGAGTGAGATCCACAGGGCCGGACGCTTTCGTCAATGCCTGGGCCGCGGCGTTTGCCTCCTCTTTAGGACCTTGCCACATGCTGATCTCGATTTGCGAAGGCTTGTCGCTGGGCGGAATGCTCAGCATCACTCGTTTCGGGCCACTGTGCGATAAGCGTGTCTCCTTCGGACCGCCCACAACGCGCACAACCGTGGCGTTTTTGGGGCCCTCCACAGTCAAGATTTCGGGCACGGCGCCTTTGTTGTTATGCAGCGCCACTCCATCGGGCGTGT
>DASRSQ010000918.1:0-17869 GCA_035656475.1 Gemmataceae bacterium
ACCGCCGAGCGGACGATGACGACGCTTGTCCGGGCGACGCGTCGATGGTTGGATTCCGCGAACTTGTCAGAAAGTAGTACACATGCCGAGTTACAATCCGAAAGTCGTCGAGCCGCGCTGGCAGCAATTCTGGGAAGCCAACAAGACCTTCCGCACCCCCGACGATTCGGCAAAGCCCAAGTACTACATCCTCGACATGTTCCCGTACCCCTCCGGCTCCGGACTGCACGTCGGCCATCCCGAGGGTTACACCGCGACCGACATCCTTGCTCGCTACCAACGCATGCGTGGCCGCAATGTGCTGCATCCCATGGGCTGGGACGCCTTCGGCCTGCCGGCCGAGGAACACGCTCGCAAAACCGGTACGCATCCGCGGGTCGAAACGCAGAAGAACATCAACACGTTTCGCCGCCAGATCAAGATGCTCGGCTTCAGCTACGACTGGGACCGCGAAGTCGACACCACCGATCCCAACTACTTCAAGTGGACGCAGTGGATCTTCCTCGTCCTTTACGACACCTGGTACGATCACGACCAGAAAAAGGGCCGCCCGATCAGCGAGCTGCCGATCCCCGCGGAGGTGCAGGGGGACGCCGCGATTCGCGCGTATCGCGACGGCAAACGGCTCGCTTATCAGGCGGAGGTGCCGGTCAACTGGTGTCCCGAGCTCGGCACCGTCCTGGCTAACGAAGAAGTCATCGACGGCAAGTCCGAACGCGGCGGCCATCCCGTTGTCCGCATGCCGCTGCGACAGTGGCTGCTGCGCATCACCGACTACGCCGAGCGGCTGCTCGACGACCTGGCCGTCGTCGACTGGCCCGAACCGATCAAGAAGATGCAGCGCGACTGGATCGGCAAGAGCGTCGGCGCCGAGGTCGATTTCGAAATCGCTGCCAAGACCCGGGGCGTGATTCGCGTCTTCACCACGCGCCCCGACACGCTCTTCGGCGCAACCTACATGGTCCTCGCCCCGGAACATTCGCTCGTCAAAACGCTGACGACCGATGCCCAGCGCGTTGCCGTCGATGCTTACGTCCAGGCCGCCGCCCGCAAGAGCGATCTCGAGCGGACCGAGCTGGCCAAGACGAAGACCGGCGTCTTCACCGGCTCCTACGCCATCAACCCTGTCAATGGCGAATCGATCCCGATCTGGATCGCGGACTACGTTCTGGCCACCTATGGTACTGGCGCGATCATGGCGGTGCCCGCCCACGATGAGCGCGACTTCGAATTTGCCAAGGCGTTCAACCTGCCGATCCGGCCTGTCGTGCTGCCGACGCGCGAATGGCTCGCCCAGACCAAGGTGTGCAAGACGCTCGGCCGGCTGGGCATCGATCCGGAGCTTGCCATCCGCAACGTCCTCAGTCCGTCGCCGTCGGCCGATACGCTCAACAAGTTCGAAGTCGAGGTCGTGACCAAGGCAGCCAAGCTGTGGAACGAGATGGGCAAGGATGTGGTCAAGCTGACCGAGTTCCTCTACCTGCACTCGTTCGACCTGTTCAGCGAGTGCTTTGCCGACGAGGGGACGGCGATTCACTCCGCCTCGTTCAATGGGCTGAGCACGGCCGAGTTCAAGCAGCAAGTGACCGATTGGCTGGCCGAGTCAGGCAAGGGGAAACGTAAGATCAACTACAAGCTGCGCGATTGGCTTTTCAGCCGGCAACGTTACTGGGGCGAGCCGTTCCCGATCCTGCACGAGATCGACGCCGCGGGCAATCCGACGGGCGTTATCGAACCGCTCGCGCCGGGCGAGCTGCCGCTGGAATTGCCGGTGGTGGAAGACTACAAGCCCGCCAGCTCCCCTCTCCCTCTGGGAGAGGGGTTGGGGGTGAGGGCCCCCGAGCCGCCACTGTCAAAGGCGAAGGCCTGGCTCGAGGTGACGCGCAACGGCAAGCGTTATCGCCGCGAGACGAACACGATGCCGCAATGGGCCGGCTCGTGCTGGTACTACCTGCGCTACATCGATCCAAAAAACGACAAGGCATTCTGCGACCCGGCGAAGCTGTCGCAGTATCTGCCCGTCGATCTCTACGTCGGCGGCGCCGAGCACGCGGTGCTGCACCTGCTCTATTCTCGTTTCTGGCACAAGGTCCTCTTCGATCGCGGCCACGTGCCATGCGCGGAGCCATTCCAGCGGCTCGTCAATCAGGGCATGATCCTGGGCGAAACCGACTATCACGTGTCGGCCGAGACCTACGAGAAGCATCGCGCCGCCATCGAGCGGATGGGGCTGCAGGTCGTGCGCGTCAAGGACGATGACAAGGAGATCTGCATCCTGCGTAATCCCGCGGAGAAAGGGAAATTCGCGCCGCTCACCGAGGACCAAATCGTCAAGGAGCAAGGCAAGACGCTGCTAAAGGATACCGGCATCGAGCTGGTTGGCCGCTCCGACAAGATGTCGAAGGCGCGCGGCAACGTGATCAATCCGGACGACGTCGTCAACGAATACGGCGCCGATAGCCTGCGGCTCTACGAAATGTTCATGGGCCCGCTCGAAGCGACGAAGCCCTGGAGCATGCGTGGCGTCGAAGGCGTCTATCGCTTCCTCAATCGCGTCTGGCGGCTCGTCATCGACGATCGGCACGAAAGCATCGTACTGCTCGCCGCGGTTCAGGACGTGGAGCCGGACAAGGAGACGCTGCGCATCCTGCACGAGACGATCAAGCGTGTGACCAACGATCTCGACACGATGTCGTTCAACACCGCGATCTCGGCGATGATGGAGCTGACGAATCACCTGACCAAGCAGACGGTGCGTCCCAAGAGCGTGCTCAAGACGTTCATGTTGCTGCTGGCCCCGTTCGCGCCGCACCTGGCCGAGGAAATTTGGAGTGCATTGGGCGGTACGACCACGCTCGCTTACGAGCCGTGGCCGAGCTTTGACGAGAGCCTGCTGAAGGCCGACACGATCGAGGTGCCGGTGCAGATCAACGGCAAGGTGAAGGCGAAGCTGGTCGTGCCCGCCGACATCAGCAAGGATGCGCTCGAAGCGGCGGCGAAAAGCGACGAAAAGATGAGGCCGCTGCTGGAAGGCAAGACGATCAAGAAGGTGATCGTGGTGCCGGGCAAGCTCGTGAATCTGGTCGTTGGCTAGTCTATATCAGCGTCTGCTGCCGAATCGCGCACGAATATTTAGTTCACTTCAAGTGCCGCATAAGCGGCCGGGTTACGGTCTTCCCTCGGCCGCTCACGCGGCACGGCTCGCCAACTTCTAATTCGTCCGATAGATCGGCGTTGCCGAGAACAGGTGGCGCGGGCGCAATTCGACGACGGTCCACGTCGTCAGCGCCTGGCCGTTTTCGATGGCGCTGCCGCGGACGATGCCGTCTTCGCTGCGTGGCACGTGCAGGGCGCTCGACATCGTCCAGAGGACGAGCGGGCTACCATCGAGGGCGCGGCCCATCGTTTTCTGGAAGTGGTCACCGAGCTGGATGAATTGCTTGACCGGGCCGTCGGCGCGCGTGATCCAGAAGTCGTGCTTCGTGAACAATTCGTCGGCGCGCGGATGGCGCGCGATGCCGTGCACCAGCGGGACGAGGTCGTACGAGATGGGCCGGGCGGCGGGGCCGTTCGGGTCGTTGAGGATGACATTCGGATTGGTGATGCGAATCTTCGTGAACTCGGTCGGCACCCAGTCGCGGAAGCCCTCTGTCTTGATTGGATCGATGCCGAAGTTGGCGGATTCGAGCTTGGGGGCAGGGCCATGCGGGGTGTTGCCTGGCCACTTGGCGACGGCGGCGGTGTTGACGATTTTCTGGTTTTCGACGCCGAGGGCGACGCCGATGCGCCAGCAGCAATTGTGCATGTGCGACGTCGTATGCTCGCTGGGCAGGTTGTAGCCGGTCGGGGCATGGCGGAAGGCGATCGTGCCGTCGTCCATGAAGCCGTACTCGACCATGTAGGTATAATTACCTGCATTGAAGTTGGCCCAGAGCGTCAACTCCTCGGCCCGGCGTGAGATGTTGCCGTTCTTGTACGCGATGCCGCGATCGCGGATCTCGGCCATGACGAAGCGGTCCTTGCCGAGCGTATTGCCGCGTGGGCCGCCTTCCTTCGGGTTGAGTTGCACGTATTCGCCGGCGTCGCGCAGATCGAAGAAACGCGTGTTGCGGAAGTAGTACGGCACGTAGAACTCCGACGGATGCGCGTCCTGTAGCACCTGCACCCACGGCGCCTTGCGGCCCGGCTTGAAGAAGGCTCGCTTGATCTTGAACAGCACCGGCGCGCTCTCATCGCGGTTCTTCACCACGAGAATGCCGGACTTATTGGTGTCCGCCAGCGATACCATGTCCCATTCGATTTTCCATTTCGTCTCCCAGTTGGCGTCATTGGTCGGGAACGCCACCTCGAGGGCCTTTTGATCCTGCGTCAACATCTGGATCGGCAACTTCGGCGCGTCGCCCTTGGCAGGTTGCTGCGCCCGTGCCTCGTCGACTGGCGCCTGAGGGCGCTTTCCGGAAATCAATGTCGCGGACAGAGCCAGCAACCCGGCAAACATGATAAGACGCTTCATGGATGTCCTCGGCATTTGGATTCGAAGAATCGGCTTCCGTTGAGAATACCACACGATCGGCCATCGAACATCGAAATCCGACCGGTGCGACAAGTTCGCGGGAAGGGCCCGTAGGGGATGGACCTTCCTGCCGGTCCATTCAGTCGGCGGCAAGAATGGCTGTTCCACGATCCAGTCACTCCTCCTCGTGTCACAATGAAACTTCCAAAAATTGGCGTCTGCTGCCGAATTGCGCACGCTGATTTAGAATGTGCTTGATTGCCGCATTGCTACAGGAGGATTTCGGTCGCCCATTGCTTGCGAAATCGAAATAGATATCAAGACGGCTGGAACATGTCGGCAGACTGGACAAGGAATCGGCCAAATCAATGCCTGATAAGCCTTATGAGTTTTCGATGGTGCCTCGCGATCTGACGGCGGGGCTGGTGGTCTTCGTGGTCGCGCTGCCGCTTTGCCTGGGGGTGGCGCTGACCGTGGGAGACCCGGTACCGCTGGTCGCGGGCATTTTGACGGGCATCGTCGGCGGCATCGTCGTGGGGCTGCTGAGCGGATCGAACACCAGCGTCAGCGGACCGTCCCCCGCGCTGACGGCCGTCATCGCCGCCCAGGTCGCGCTGCTCGGATCGTTCGATGCCTTTCTGCTCGCGCTCTTCTTCGCCGGCCTGATCCAGATCGCCCTCGGATTTGGTCGGGCCGGTTTTCTGTCGGCCTTTTTTCCATCGAGCGTCATCAAGGGATTGCTCTCCGCGGTCGGCGTGCTCCTGATCCTCAAGCAGGTGCCTCACGTGCTCGGCCACGATACCGATCCGGTCGGCGACATGTCCTTCGAGCAACCCCGCGATCACGAGAATACCTTTACCGCGCTTCTGCAGACGCTCTACGACTTGCATCCCGGGGCCGCGATCATTGGCCTCGTCTCAATCGGGCTGCTCGTAATGTGGGAATACAGCAAGTTCCTCAAACGCTCCGGCCTGCCGGCGCCGCTCGTTGTCGTCGCGGTTGGCATTGTGGTCAAACTCCTCTTCGACGCGATTGGCGGCGCCGTGGACATCGAATCGAGCCATCTCGTCAACGTGCCGATGAAACGCGATGAATTCCTTACCTTCCCGGATTTCGCCCAGTGGACCAATCCCAGCATTTACACCGCGGCACTCACCATCGCCGTCGTTGCGTCGCTCGAAACGCTTCTCAACCTGAGTGCCTCTGACAAGATAGATCCCCGCCAGCGGCAGTCTCCGCCCAATCGTGAGCTCATCGTGCAAGGCGTCGGCAACGCGCTGCTCGGCCTGATCGGCGGCATCCCCATGACCTCCGCAATCGTTCGAAGCTCGATTAACATCGGCGCCGGCGCCCAGTCCAAGCTCGCCTCCATCACGCATGGCATCCTGCTCGCGGGCTGCGTTCTTTTTCTGCCGTTCGTCTTGAACCAGATTCCGCTCTCGTGTCTGGGCGCCATTCTCGTCTTCACCGGCATTCGCCTCGCCAGCCCGGCCATGATCAAACGCATGTGGCAAGAAGGGCCGTACCAGTTCATTCCGTTCATCGCAACCATGATCGCCATTGTTTGCACCGACCTGCTCAGGGGCATTCTCATCGGCCTTGGCGTCGGAATCCTTTTCATCCTCAACAGCAACCTGCGCAAACCAGTGCGGCGCGTCGTCGAGAAACACCTTGGCGGCGATGTGCTGCACATTCAGTTCGCCAGCCAGGTCAGCTTCCTCAACCGGGCGGCCCTGGAAAAAATCCTGCACGGCGTGCCTCGCGGTGGTCACGTCCTGCTCGACGCCAGCAACACCGAATACATCGATCCCGATGTACTCGATTTGATCCGCGATTTCCGCGAGGAAATCGCCCCCGCTCACGGCGTCCAGGTCAGCGTCCGTGGCTTCCGCGAGAAGTATCGGGTTGAAGATGACATCCAGTACATCGACTACTCAACGCGCGAATTGCAGGATCAGCTTAGCGCTGCCCAGGTATTGCAAATTCTCAAGGACGGCAACGAACGCTTCCGCGCCGGTCGGCAACTAACGCGCGATCTTAACCGACAGGTCGACCTCACCTCCAAAGGACAGCATCCGCTCGCCGTCATCTTGAGCTGCATCGATTCGCGCACTCCGGCCGAGATTATTTTTGACCTGGGACTGGGCGACATCTTCAGCGTTCGCGTGGCCGGGAACGTCATCAGCGCGAATGTGCTCGGCAGCATGGAGTATGGGTGCGCGGTTGCCGGCGCCAAGCTGATCCTGGTCGTCGGACACACACGCTGCGGCGCCGTGACGGCCGCCGTCGACCTCGCCTGTTCCCAGGCCAATCCGGGAGAGGCGACCGGTTGCCAGAACATCGAGAAGATCATCACGCAGGTCCAGCAATCGGTAACCGACGCGGATCGAGTTAGCGTGGCGGCAGCGAGCGGCGAGGAGAAAGCGAACATCGTTGATGCTGTCGCCCGCCGCAATGTGCGCAACATGGTCGAGCAAATCCAGCTTCAGAGCCAAACGATTCGCGACATGGTGCAGGCCGGCAAGATCGCGGTGATGGGCGCGATGTACGACATTCGTACGGGCGTGCTGGAAGTGCTAAGCGATGATACCGCGATCAAGTCGGAAGAAAGGGAATGATGATGTCGAATCCAAAAGCGACTGGCTACTCCGCGGACGTGCGTATGCAATGTCCCTCAACGGATATCTTCTTCAGGTTGGCATCCAAAAATTGCCGTCTGTTGCCGAATTGCGCATGCTGATTTAGGAAACCAGCTCCACCTGCTTCCCACTCTTCGTCGACGCGTAAATCCCCAAAATCACCTCGACCGCCTTGCGCCCCTCGCGGCCATCGACGAGTGGCGCTCGGCCCTTTTCGATCGCCTCGACGAAGTCGGCGAGTTGTCGCGCGTGCCCCTGATGGGAGATGGCGGCGGGATTGCTTGAGCCCCCCGATGCGCCGACCTTCTGCGCGAATCGCTGGCGGATCGCGTCGTCGTCAGGCTTCGCCGACTTGAATTCCCAGCGCAAGAGATCATCCTGTTCGATGACCACGCTGCCCTGATCGCCGTGGATGCCGATGGTTTTCGGCAATCCGGGCCAGACACTTGTCGTGGCCTGGATGACGCCGAGGGCACCGCTCTTGAAACGCAGGCAAGCGACAGCGGTGTCCTCGACCTCGATGCGTTCGTGGGCGAGCATCGTCGTGAAGCCCATGATGTGGGTGACGTCCCCCATCATCCAGAGCAAGAGATCGACATTGTGGATCGCCTGGTTCATGAGGGCGCCGCCGCCGTCGAGGGCTTGCGTTCCCTTCCAGCCGCCGAGGTCGTAGTACGACTGCTCGCGCCACCACTTGCACGTGGTCTCACCGAGCGTCAGCCGGCCGAAGCGTCCGGCGGCGACGGCGCGATGCAGCTCAATGTTGGCGTCGCCGAAGCGCGACGGGAAGATGGTGCAGAGCTGGACCTTGTTCTTCGCGCAAGCGTCGATGATGCGATCGCAACGCTCGAGCGTGATCTCGAGCGGCTTTTCCACGACGACATGCTTCTTCGCATTCGCCGCCGCGACGGCGGGCTCCATGTGCGCGCCGGACGGCGTCGTGATGATGACGACATCGACGTCCTTGCGCCCGAGCACCGCATCGAGACTGTCGGCGATGTCGCACGTCAGCTTTAGTTCGTCCTTCATCTTTTGAGCATTGGGAACTGAACGGCTCACCAGCGCGACGACCTTCGCGCCAGGCACTTCCGCGAGAGCGCGGGCGTGAAACCGTGCGATCATGCCGCAGCCGACGATGGCAAAACCGAGCATGGCTGATTCTCCCGATCATGTCGTCACGGATTGCGTCAGGATCATCCGCTCGGCGGTTTAGCGAACGTGTCGCGTCAATGCGCGAGATCCTGTACGCTAAATCGCCGAGCGGACAACCTTGACGCAATCACGGGCGATTATTGTTCCTGCTTCTTCAACAGCGCGAACGCCTTCCACAGATATTGCAACCCGCTCAGGGCCGTCGAGACGAGCATTGCCCAGATGAGGATAAGACTCGTCCACTGGAAGAACTCAATCTCTTTCCATTCCATCGCCACGAAGATCGCGAACAAAGCGGCGCATTGCAAGGTCATCTTGATCTTGCCAAGCCATTCGGCGCCGAAATTCGCTCCCTGATGTTCGAGGAAGCTGCGCTAGCCCGTGATGATCAGCTCGCGTGCCACGACGACGACGATCATCCACGGCATGAGCCCGACATTGTGCTTCAGCAAATAGATATACGCGCCGCAGATGACGACCTTGTCCACGAGCGGATCGAGGTTTCGCCCCAGCGTGCTGGTGAGGCCTTGCTTGCGAGCGATGTAGCCGTCGAGCCAATCGGAGAACGCGGCAAGGGCGAAGATGCCGATGCACCAGAGCCAAAGTTCGTATTCGATAAGGCCAAAGAGGATGACGCCGAGGACAAGCCGGCCCGCGGTGAGCTGGTTGGGCAGATTGAAGATGGGCGGCTTCTTCGGCGGCATCACGGTCGTGGACATGCGATCCTTCGATGGAGACAAGGCCGGTTTGTGCCATTATATCACGGCGAGCCGTTCCGCGGTCAATCACGTTGGCTCCCCTCTCCCTCTGCGAGAGGGGTTGGGGGTGAGGGCCGAACTAACGGTTTCTGCACGCTACAGTCCTCACCCCCGGCCCCTGTCCCAGAGGGCGAGGGGAGAAATACCAGCTACCCGTGCGCCAACCGGCTCACGTGATCCAGATGCTCACGGCTACCGATTGCAACCAGGATGTCCGCCTCCTCGAGCACCGTCTCGGCCGGCGGATTGAACATCATGTGCCCCTGCTTTTTCTTGATCGCCACGATGATGACCTGATGCTCTGCTCGGAGCTTGCTGTCTTTCAAGTTGACGCCGATCAGCGCACTCTTGGGCTCGATCTTTGCCTCCTCGAGTTGCAGCGCGAGATGCTCGGTGCGCGTCGTCAGCTCGATGAAGTCGACGACCGTTGGCTTGAGCACCGCCTGGGCCACGCGTGTTCCGCCGATCTCGTAGGGCGAGATGACGCGATTGGCGCCGGCGCGGATCAATTTCTCCTCCGACTGTGCCCCTTCGACGCGCGATACGATCATCAATTGCGGATTAAGCAAGCGAGCGCTGAGCGTCGTGAACAGGTTCTCCGCGTCGGAGTCCATCACCGTCACCAGGCTATGAGCGCGCAGAATGCCCGCTTGCTTGAGCAGTTCATCCGAAGTGGCATCCCCCACCAGGGGCACGCCGTGCGGCAGTGAGAATTCGCCGAGTTCCTGCGCGCTCACATCGACGATGACGAACGGCTTGCCGAGGCGCGAGAATTCCTTGCAAACCAGCCGGCCCATGCGGCCGTAGCCGCACACGATGGTGTGATTCTTGAGCTGAGCGAGCGTGCGTTCCATTCGACGTTTACCCAGGGCCGTAGCGACTTCGCCGCTGACGATGGAGCGGATCGTTTCGCTGGCCGAGTAGACCAGCGTGAACACGCCGCTCAGGATCAGGAAGATCGTGAAGACTCGGCCGGCGGTGCTTAGCTTATGGGTTTCCTCGAACCCGATCGTGGTGAGCGTGATGATGGTCATGTACAGGGCATCGAAGGTCGAGTAGGTCTCCGATTCGATGAGGCGATAGCCCGCGGTGCCGACGCCGACCAGGGCGACCGGGATCGAGGCAAGAATCCAGAATCGTCGGGGCAGGCGATTCATTTGGCCTCACTGAAGACAAACGGGAACAGCCGCCGTGCCGCGGCATCATCGAGCGGGGCGCCATATTCGCACGGCTCGAACGCCTCGGCAAATTCGACCTGCCGGCCGCGCTGCGACCCATAACATGCGGCGAGCTGATCGCGGAAGCGATCGGCCTGCTTGCGAAGCCTCGTCTTCACCTGCTCGGCAAGCCAGGCCCGGCGCTCAGCGTTTCCTTGCGGCACCTGATCGAGCGTCAGCGTGTTATACGGCAGCCATTCGTAAAACTGTGACGTGTGACAGTGCAGCATGTCGACGATCTTGTCAAGCACCGGCCCCACGTCGACCGCGACCGTCGGCGAGAACGGATACGGCCGCTGAAACTCGTCCGGCAAATACGCGATGACCGGGTTGCGCATCAGATGCTTCGTCCCCGGCACGACCGCCGGCACCGTGATCATGTACGCTGCGTCCTGCACGAGCTGGCTGGTGTAACGATGATCGGGATGATAGTCGTTGGGCCGATGCGTGAGGATCAGGTCGGGATCGAAGCTGCGGATGAGATCGATGACCTTCCAGCGATTCTCGAGCGTCGGCATCAGCTCGCCGTCATGGATGTCGAAGAGCCGATATTCCGCGCCGATGACCGCGCCGGCGGCCGCCGCCTCGGCGCGGCGGCGCTCGGCGAGCTTCGGCCCGGTATGCTCGTGATGTCCAGCGTCGCCATTCGTCAGGCTGATCATGAGGACCGTGTGCCCGGCGGCGCGATAGAGCGCCGCCGTGCCGCCGGCGGCGTAGTCGGCGTCGTCCGGATGAGCGCCGATGATCAGGAGACGCATTAATCCACCCCCTCGCCCCCAGAATCCGCTTGCGCGCGACAACGCTAACTGCACCACGGACCGTGGCGAATCCCATTTTGCCGCCGCGCGAAAACGGGCGAGGAAATGGGATTTCCCGACCGTTGGCTTTTACACGAACTTCTTCCCCGTCAGCTTCTCATACGCCTCGACATACTTCGCGCGCGTTTTCTCGACGACCTCCGCAGGCAACTGCGGCGGCGGACTGTTCTTGTCCCAGCCCGATTGTTCCAGCCAGTCGCGCACGAACTGCTTGTCGAACGACGGCGGATTCTTGCCCGGCGTGTACGATTCCTTCGGCCAAAAACGCGAACTGTCCGGTGTCAACACCTCATCAATCAGGATCAGCGAGCCGTCCGGCAACTGGCCCCACTCGAACTTCGTGTCCGCTAGGATGATGCCGCGCGATTCGGCGTAGACCGCGGCACGTTGATACACATCGAGGCTGCGCTGGCTCAGCTCGTTCGCGAGCTTGTCGCCGGTGGCCGCCACCATCTGGGCGAACGAGATGTTCTCGTCGTGCCCGGTCTCCGCCTTCGTCGATGGCGTGAAAATCGGCTTCGGAATCTGCTGACATTCGAGCAGTCCGTCGGGCAACGGAATGCCGCACACCGTCTTCTGTTTGCGATATTCTTTCCAGCCCGAGCCCGCGATGTAGCCACGCACGATGCACTCGAACGGCACCACCGAAGCCTTGCGCACCAGCATCGTCCGCCCTTGCAACACGCTCGCCTGGCTGGCGAAAGCGGGCCCCATGGTCGAGACGTCGGTGCTGATCAGATGGTTGGAGACCTTGAGGAAGTCGAACCAGAACAGCGACAGCTGCGACAGGATGCGACCTTTGTCGGGAATGCCCGTCGGCAGCACCCAATCGAACGCGCTGATCCGGTCAGTCGCCACGATGACGAGCTTGGTGTCGCCGAGGTCATAGACATCGCGCACCTTGCCGCGCCGGCACGACAGGCCGGGAATTTCGCTTTGCAACAACACCGATGGCATGGAGTTCTCCTTGGAATTTGGTCATTGTATGCATCCGGTGCAAGTTCCAAGTTGCAAGTGCCAAGTTAAAATCCGTATTTGTCAACATCGAACCTGCAACTTGCAACATCCGTATATTTCCGGCATGGCCTTCTTCCAATCCAAGCACGTCTGGGTCAAACAACTCGGCGACGGCGTCGCGGCCCTGATGCTCGATCGCCAGCAGATGCCGGCGAACTTCCTCGATTTCGCGATGCTGGACGACATCGAACGCGCCCTCGATGCGATTGCCGAGGCGAAGCGCTATCGCTTGCTGTTCGTGCGCTCGGCCAAAACCGCGAACTTCTGTCATGGGCCGTCGGCCGGCCTGGTCGCGAGCTGGACGGCCGCGGACTTCACCGCCTGGGCCGAGCGCGGCCAAAAGGTCTGCGGCAAGCTCGCCGACCTGCCGATCCCCAGCGTCTGCGTCATCACCGGCAGTTGCTACGACGCCGGGCTCGAGCTGGCGCTGGCGTGCGACTATCGCGTGGTCGTCGATCGGGCGTCGACGCAGATCGGATTTCCGGAACTCGAATGGGGCATGATCCCATGCTGGGGCGCGTCGCAACGGCTGCCGCACCTGATTGGGCTCGACAACAGTTTGCACATGCTGATGGCCGGGCAACGCTTGACGCCGCGCGAGGCGTGGACGTGCGGGCTGGCGGATGAAATCGCGGAGGAGATCAGCGAGGATCCGCCGGCGTTTTTGTCGAACCCGGTGAAGCGCGACTGGACCGAGTATCCGCGCGTCAACTGGCGGCAGAACTGGCTCGAATCGAATCGCCTGGGTCGCTGGTTCCTGTTTCGCGGCGCGCAGCGCATTGTCAACAAGCGCATTCCCGAGGCAATGCCCGCGCCGGGTGAGATGCTCGGGGCCATTCGCCAGGCGTTCGCCCATTCGACATTGCAACCAGGCCTCGATTACGAACGGCAAGCGATGGAACGCATTGCCACGCAGCCCGCGTTGCGCAATCTGCTGCGGTTGCTCGAGCATCGTGAGCACCTGCGTGCTCAATCAATCTCCTCCAACACGAAGAGCCGCGTCCAGCGCGTCGGCGTCATCGGCGTGGAGACCGCCGGCATCTCGCTGCTATTGCACAGCCTCACCAAGGGCTACCAGCTCACGCTGCGCGCCGCCGACCAGGACATGCTCGGCGCCGGCCTGTCGCAGGTCATCCAGCTCCTGAGCGCCGAGGTGCAGCGCGGCGGCATGACATCCGACCAGCTTCAGACGCATCTCGGCGCCATCCGCGGCACCTTCACCTGGACCCACTTCGACACGCTCGACCTCATCCTCGACACCATGCCCGGCACGCTCGGCGACAAGCAATCGCTCTACCGCGAGATGGAGCAGCATGTGCCCGACAGCTGTCTCATCGTGCCGGTGTCGCCAATGCAGCGGATCGCGGAACTGCAGGAAGGCCTCCAACATCCGGAACGGCTCATCGGCATCCACCTGATCGAGCCCTGGAACCGCGGCTCACTCGCGGAGATCGTTGCCACGAAAGCGGCCCGGCCCGAACACCTGCAACGGCTGCGCGACTGGGCCGTCTCGGTCGGCAAATGTTGCCTGCAGGTGCCTGACAGTCTAGGCGGCCTGGCGATGCGCATCTGGCTCCCCGCGCTCAACGAGGCGGCGTTGCTCGTCAAGGAAGGGGTGCCAATTGACCGCATCGATGTCGCCATGCGCCGCTTCGGCATGACGCACGGCCCGTGCGAATGGATGGATCGACTCGGCATCGACCGCGTCGCTCGCTACGTCGATGCGCTGCAACCGCTGTTCGTCGGCCGCATCCAGTTCGAGAGCGGCTTCGCCGCGATGGTGCGCGACGGGCTGCTCGGTAACAAGAGCGGCAGCGGTTTCTTCCGCGCCGGCTTCCGCAAACGCAAGCCGAACGCCGCCGCCGTCGTGATCTGGCGCACCGCAAGCCAGGGAGAGCCGGCACGTCCGACGCCAGCGCTGTCGGAGGCCGACAGCCATTTGTGGATCCAGAATCGTATTGTCACGCTGATGGTGCTGGAAGCGGCGCGTTGCCTGGAAGAAGGACTGGCCTCGGACGCGGACGATCTCGATTGCGCGATGTGTCTGACCGGCTGGGCCACGCATCGTGGCGGCCCGATCGGCTTCGGCCGTCAGCTCGGCGCCGATGCATTCCTGGCGAGGTGCGAGCAACTTATGCGTGAGTGTGGCGGGCGTTTTTCGGTTGGCGCTGCCGTTCGTACGCTGCTCTCCTGAAGCTCGGCCCGATGCGGGCATGGGAACAAACAATCGTCGTTACAGGTTACGGCTTGTTAATTCGCCTCGCTCGGTATCTCGACGGTTGCGCATGCGGCGTTCGGGACCCGAAGCAGTGCTGCGGCCTGCGAGCGAGTCAAACCATTGACGCACGCAAATCGCAATCACCACAGCGGCGGAGCCGTACAGGGCGAAACGGACGACCTGAAAGAGAATGCCGGGCCAGGAACCGATGGGACCCGGAGGCGGAACGGCTTGCACCATGTACCACAGGATCCATACCATCATCACCACAAAGGTCGCGGTGCCGGCAATGACGAGGAAAACGCAGGCGGCGCCGATCCATGCCAGGATGGTGCCGGTCATGGCCCGGGTGGATGATTCGCACAGCAGCGAGAACAACACGCCGACCGCTGTCATGAAGCTGCCGACGAGCAACGCCTGGGCGAGCAGTTCGACATAGTCTCCGGCAGCGAGCGCTCCGCACAGGAGTCCCGCGGTCCAGACAAGGATCAGCGAGCCGAGCAAGGCGCGCAGGCCGTAGATGCTGCCATAGATCTTGGCCCAGACAATTTCGCTGGCGTGTAGCGGACTGACGAGCAGGGCGTCCCATGTGCCGCGCATGCGTTCCGAGGTGATGCTGGCAGCGGCGCGCAGTCCCAGCGCCCACTGGATCAGCCAGGCCGTCAGCCAGGACCAGCTCAGCAAGTCGCTCAACGCGCTCAATGCCCAGGCAACGCCGTCCGGATCGTCTTCGATCCAGGTGCCCCACGCGACCAAAGCCGACAGCAATAGGCACGTTCCGGAGTAGGCAGCGACCGCCAGGATTCCGAGCCATTTGACGATGCGGCTGAAAGAATGAGCCTGTTCGATGTGCAATTCTTTCCAGAGCATTGGCCGATCGGTGACTGCCGGGCCGCGCCAGAAGCTGAGCAGCGACCAGCGCCGTTTCGGTCCGTCGGCGGCGTTGAGGTAGGCGGGACGCAGACGCCAGGTGGCCCAGGCGCAGCCGAGGATGCCGATGAGCGTCCACATTCCAATGGTGGTCAGCGCCGGGACCAGATCGCGAGAGGCGGCGAGAGCGCCGATGCCCTGATACGGATTGAGCGGGTCGATCCATTCGCGCGACGGTCCGGCGAGATAATGGCCCAGAAGCGGCGCGAACAACAGGAGGACTTCGAACAGGTACACGACCAGCAGAGCGTCGCGGGCGGTGCGCGTCACGGTGGAGACGGCCAGCGCCAGTCCGCCGCCGCCGAAGGCGACGGCCACCGGAAGCGCGATCAGAAGGGCCAGGATCAGCGCGCCATTGCCACATAGGGCGGAGAACCCGGCCAGAATCGGCAATCCAGCCAAGAAGATCAGAGCCACCACGCACAGGCGGCCCATCAGGCGCGAGAAGACAATTTCCAGAGGCGACACCTGTGCGGCCAATAGGGCGGCCGTCGATGGATGTTTCTCGCCCGCGAAGGTGCCCGCCAGCAGTGCCTGGCCCAGCAGCAAGGCGACCGTGACCAGCATTGCCTCCACCAGGATCAGGCCCCACGACAGGGCAACGGCAGGGGAGTAGTGCGAAACGAACTGCCCCTGAAACCACCACACCCAGAGCACGCCCAGCGCTACAAGCGCCGGCGGCCAGACGGCCAGGGCGCGAAGCACGAGCACCCAGCCACGGCTGAGCGAACGCCGGCACTCCACTGCGCCGAGCGGACCGATGAGCGGCTCCAGGATGATGTCCATGTTCGTGGCTCAGTCCATCTTCGTAGCCGCGCAGGCATCCTTGACCCGTTGCCGAGTCAACAGGATTAGCGTAATGACCGGATAAACCGCGCAGACGAAGATCGAGATCACGGCAGTTGCCGTCATGGCGATTCCCAGGATCATGCCGATCTGGTCGAGCTCTGCCTGACCAGGCACCCGTGCCCCCGGCGGCCCCGCCTTGCCAACCTCCTCGAACATCTCCTTGAACATGTCGTTCATGCTGCCGACCATATCGGGCACGACCGCCAAAGCGTACCAGGTATAAATTGCGATTGCGTGAACGATCTTGAAGAGCGCCACCCAGATCGCCATCACGCGTCCCCATTCCCTGGGCTTCAGCAGGGCGATGCCGGAAATCAACATCAGAAGATTGAGAACCGAACTGGTGGTGATGTCAGTAATCGAGAACGCTTGCAGCGTTGGACTGTCGGTCAGCTTGCCGAAGTTGGGCATCTTCGGGATCGGCCGGGCCTCGACTGCCTTCTGCCTGGCCCGCACCGCTGCCTTGTCTTGTTCATTTACTGCCGCTGCTTCATCCGCCTTCAGCCGAGCGAGTTGCTGATCACGCTGAGCCTCCATCTGCGCCTGGATCTGCTTTTGCTGCAGGTCCATCATCGGAGCCATGATTTTGGACTGAAAGGCCAGATTGATGCCGTTGCAAATCGAGCATGCCAGGAATACAGATCCCAAGACGATGTTCAGAATGCCGATGGTGGTGGGAATCGAAGTATTCGGCGGCGGCAGTGGCGGCGGTGGAGGATCCGGAGGAAGCGGAGTTGCAGAGAAAGCGTCGTCGGGCAGTTCCATGACTTGTTCCACGCGCAAGTGATAGTAGACGCGGATATGTACCTTGCCAGCCGAGGCCGGCATGGTTTTATGATACGCGCACAGCGGTTGTAAGGAGCGTGAAACGCACCGTGTGGGACGAATTGCGACGGTTGATGTGTTAGCTGGAAACCGCCGCGAGAATCAAACGCGAGCCAGTTCCGACTTGCGGGACGCTGCCCGGACGACATCGATGACGCGTGCAAGCTCCGCATCGGTCATCGCGGACCCGCTCGGCAAACACAGGCCGCGCTCGAACCGATGCTCGGCCACTGCGCCGCCGCGGCGGGCACAGCCCGCGAATACCGGCTGCGCGTGCAATGGCTTCCACACTGGACGCGCTTCGATATTGGCGCCGTCGAGAGCAGCCAGCACGTCATGCCGGCTCGCGCCGAATTCGTCGGGATCGATCGTGATGCAGGTCAGCCAGCCGTTGCTGACACCGAAATCGGCCTGCGGCATGAACGCGATGCCGGGCAAATCGGCGAGTGCCTCGCGATAGCACTCGGCGATGCGACGCCGCGCAGCCACGCGGTCGGCGAGGACACGCAACTGGCCGCGGCCGATGGCGGCGAGGACGTTGCTGAGGCGATAGTTGTAGCCGATGCTGGAATGCTGGTAGTGCGGGGCCGGATCACGCGCTTGCGTGGCAAGAAAGCGAGCGCGACGAATGAGCTCGGCGTCCTCGGAGACGAGCATGCCGCCGCCGGATGTCGTGATGATCTTGTTGCCGTTGAACGAGAAGGCAGCGCATTTGCCGAATCGGCCAGCCGGCTTGCCGTGATACGTCGCACCGAGCGCTTCGGCAGCGTCCTCGATCAGTGGGACCTCGTAGCGTGCACATGCCTCGATGATCGGAACATAGTCCGCGCACTGGCCGTACAGGTCGACCGCGATGACAGCCTTCGGCAACTTGCCGATGCGGGCGCGCTGTTGCAACTCCTCGCGCAACAGCTCGGGATCAATGTTCCACGT
>DASRSQ010000919.1:0-6408 GCA_035656475.1 Gemmataceae bacterium
CCGATCACCTGCCCCATCCGCAGACCACCGCCTGCCAGCATCACGCTCATCGCCCGCGGCCAATGATCGCGCCCCGGCCTGCCCGACGCATCCTGATTGCGAATCATCGGCGTACGGCCGAACTCGCCGCAGAACACGAACAGCACACGCCGCTCGAGGCCACGTGCATAAAGATCCTCGATCAGGGCCGACATCGCGTAATCGAGCACCGGCAGCTTGATGCGATACGCATCGAAGATGTGCGAGTTGACCGAATGATCGTCCCAGTTCGAGGTGACGCCCACCGAGCTCGGCAGTCGATAGGTCGCCTGGCATTGCACGAATCGCACACCGGCCTCGACAAGGCGTCGGCACGTCAGCAGGCTCTTGCCCCAGAGCGTGTCGCCATAGCGGAGGCGCGTGTGCGCCGATTCCTTGCGGAGATCAAAGGCATCGCGCGTCGCGCTGCTCGAGAGGATCTCGACCGCCTGACGATGATGCCGATCCCAGGTGTCGAGGGCACCCGATTGCTCGCTGGCCCGACGGAAGGCGTCGAGGTGATCGAGCAGATCGGCACGTTGCTGGAGGCGTAGCGTGGAATCGGCGGCAAGCTGGGCGCCATCGCTATTGCCATAGATCGGGATCGGATCGTAGATATTGTTGCCCGATGCGGAGATCGGGTTATTCGGCGCGACCATGAACGGCGCGTAGGCGCGGCCGAGATAGGCGGGGCCGGCGCCGTAGAACTGCGTGTCAGCCACGAAGACCGGAACGTTGCCGTGATGCGTGAGCTTGCGCGCGATGACCGAGCCGAGCTCGGGAAACTCGCCGTTCTGCAAGTTGGCGGCGATCGATGCGTGGCCGGAGAGGAAGCGATGCGTGCCGCCGGAATGTTCGGCGCGCTCGTGGTGCAGGCTGCGCACGATCGTGTACTTGTCGGCCATGCGTGCAAGCCGTGGCATCAAGTCGCATATGTCGATGCCGGGGACATTGGTCCGAGTCGGCTGAAACTCGCCGCGGATCTCGGCGGGAGCGCCGGGCTTGAGGTCGAAGGTCTCGAGATGGCTGGGGCCGCCGTTGGCCCAGAGGAGGATGACGGAGAAGTCGCGATCGCCATCGCGAGCCGAGAGCGCCTGAGCGAGGGACGGATGGATGCCCGCGCAGAGAGCGCCGAGACTCAAACCGCCGACCTTGAGCCAGGTACGGCGATCAAGCGGTCCAGTGCAGACAAATTGGCTGCGCGGCATGGTGCTACTATAAACGCGGCTTTCATCAATTGCAAGCGTCGGCATCCTCCGCATTATCCGCATCCCCACCTCAGTTCTGCGCTGCGAAGCGCGATTCCATCTTTACTGTCGGCAGCCCGCGGGCCGATGCCTGGATAGGCGTCATAGTTTCGCTCCATGGCAGGACTCCTCATGGCTACCACCGCGCGCCTCTTGGGAATCGCCGCTTTGCTCGCCACCACGTTGGCTACACAGGCGCGAGCCGATGACGTGCCCTGCCCCATCACGCTCGCGCAACTCAAGAAGATGTCCGCGTGCGAGCTGGATCGCCTGTTCGAGCAGGCGCAGCCCGGCGCGATTCCGGTCGGCTACGCCCGCGGCCGGGTGCTGCTGATGTGCGACGCACGCCATCCAAAATTGCGTGCGTGCTTCGCCAGCTCAGTCTGGAAAGGCAAGACCTTCGATGAGTGCGGCGGCTTCATCAATCAGTTCCCCGGCTTCCAGGCCCTGCGCGGCAAGGCCGAGCCCGGCACGAGCTGGCACGACGGCAAACCGTGTCTTGTCCTCGATTATCCGTCCAACACTCCCATCTTCGGCAACACGCGCGACGAGATCCGCGAAGTCGCCCCGGGCCTCTACCTCGCGCGCCTCTACGACGTCTGTCCCTGCCCCCACTTCCGCGGCTACTTTGCGATTGAAGTCGCCTGAACGTTCGTTTTTGCCAGTTGGCTTGACGTGTTCCGAGCCGCGCCCGTGAGGAAGCGGGCTGAATGCCATGCGACGAGCGAATCCAATGGATGCTGACCGCTTACTAACATGCGCGGCTCGGATCACATTGCGTTTATTGACCGGAATTGAATCGCTGGCTGGAGATCGCTGTACAATGACACTCAAGGATCCGTGACTTCTCTGGAAAGTTGAGTCTCATGCTAACACTGCCTCTTACGCGACGCGAATTGCTCACCCGCTGCGGCATGGGCATGGCGAGCCTTGGCCTGGTGGATGTGCTCGCTCGCAACGGCGATCTCGCGGCCCAGGAGCGTAGCGTCAATGTCTCGCCGCTCGCGGTTCGGCAGCCGCACTTTCCGGGCAAGGCGAAGCGCGTCATCCACTTGTTCATGAACGGCGGGCCATCGCACGTCGACACGTTCGATCCGAAGCCGTTGCTCGCGCGCTATGCCGGGCAGCCGTTGCCGCGCGAGAACCTGCGCACCGAACGGCGCACCGGGGCGGCATTTCCTTCGCCATTCACCTTCCGACGCTACGGCCAGAGCGGCATCGAGGTCAGCGAGCTGTTCCCGCATGTCGCCTCGTGCATCGACGACATCTGCGTCATCCGCTCCATGCATGCCGACGTGCCCAATCATGAGCCATCGCTGCTTTTGCTCAATTGCGGCGATGCCCGCCAGGTCCGGCCCAGCCTCGGCTCGTGGGTCACCTATGGCCTGGGGAGCGAGAACCAGAACCTGCCTGGATTCATCGCCATGTGCCCCGGCGGCTATCCGATCCAAGAGTCGCAAAACTGGCAATCCGCCTTCCTGCCCGGCGCGTTCCAGGGCACCTACATCGACACGCAGCATCAACAGCTCGAGCGCCTGATCGAGAACATTCGCAATACCAGCGTCAGCCGGCGGCAGCAACGCCAGCAGCTCGACCTGTTGCAGCAGCTCAATCAGCGCCACCACGAGAAGCGTGCCTCGGACGCGCAGCTCGAAGCGCGCATCCAGTCGTTCGAGCTCGCCTATGGCATGCAGCGCGACGCGGAGGATGCGTTCGACGTGAGCCGGGAACCGCAGCACATTCGCGACATGTACGGCCCGGGCGTGCAAGCGCGACAGATTCTGATCGCGCGTCGCCTACTCGAAAAGGGCGTGCGTTTCATCCAGATCTGGCACGGGCAGGGACAGCCGTGGGACAATCACGACGACCTCGAGGTCAATCATCGCCGGCTCGCCCGGCAATGTGATCAGGCAATTGGCGCGCTCATCAAGGACCTCAAGCAGCGCGGCATGCTGGACGACACGCTCATCATCTGGGGCGGCGAGTTCGGTCGCACGCCCACGGTGGAACTGCCGACGCCCGGCGCGAACGCGGGACGCATCAACGGACGCGATCACAATCACTGGGGCTACACGACCTGGCTATGCGGCGGCGGGGTCCGCGGCGGCACGGTCTACGGCGCCACCGATCCCTTCGGCTTCCAGGCGATTGAGCCGAAGGTCCATGTCCATGACCTGCAGGCAACCATTCTCTGGCTGCTCGGCTTCGACCACGAACGCTTCACCTATCGCTACGCAGGCCGGGATTTCCGGCTCACCGACGTGCACGGGCGCGTCGTGCGCGAGGTTATGGCTTAGGTCACTTGCTCTTCAATTCGAAGGGCGGCAACTCATTGACCCCGTCCTTGATCTCGGCGGTCAACGGGTTCTCTTCCGGACCACCGTACTGGGCAGGGAGCGAGTTGGTGAGCTGGTTGGCAGCCAGGAGCTGATCGAAATCCTCAGATGGTGGCGCCTTGCCCTCCTTGTTCAAGTATTTCGTGACGCTCACGACGTACTTTCCGGGCTGCACGGAGGTGAAGGCCTTTCCGTCCAGGAAGAACTTGCCCTCGCTATCCGTGATGGCGACATTTCCCCCCTTGCCTTCGAAGGTGACCTTCGCGCCTGCCACCGGTTGCCCATCAAGAAGGACCTTTCCCTTGACGGAAGGTCCGGTTTTTCCGCCACAGCCAATCAATGCCAGCAGGGAGCAGAAGAAAAAGGCATAACACCAGAAACGAACTCGCATGGAATTCTCCGGGGCGAAAGATACCGGAGCCGGCGCCGGCTCCGGGTTGGGGAGTGAAATACGAAGAGCAGCAAGTGGTCATTGCGGAACGTTGACGGTCTCGCCCCCTTCGGGGGTCATGAGGGCTTGCATGGTGGCGAAGTCGGCGCCGTCGGCGACAGTACGGACGGTGCCATCGCAGAAGAGGAAGTTGGTGCCGCTAGTATGCCAGCTGCCGAAACCCCAGGCATACTGACATTTCATTGTCGCGCTTCCGGAGCAGTTGCCATACGGATAGTTCGGGACAAACGTGGCATCGGGCGTGTAACCGTGAACGGCAGTGTGTGTGCCGGCGCCCCAGTACGGGCCGTACGCGGTCGACGTGTGGAGTTGCCGGGATTCGCCGATGGCGATGGTGTTGCTGGTGCCGTCCTTGATGCGTGGAATACTGGCGGCGCCATCATTGCCAAAGGCTCCCCGGCTCGCAAGGCTGAGCGTGTCGTAGGGACCGTTGTAGTCGGTGCTGGCGCCGGTGTTGAACAGGTAGTTGCTGCGGCACGTGTTGTAGCGCTCATAAAAATTGGTGGTCGAGAAGGGCGTGTCGCTGACCTGCGGCGCCGGATTCACGTCCGACGGGCACGTGTAGACCGGGATCGGCGTGCTGGCGATCAAGCGATTCGGGTTGGTCGCCTGATTGTCTGGGCCGATCGCGATGCCATAGGGGCTTGAGCTGCTGGCGACCTGCGTGTAATCGTACTTCGAGAACAACGGCCCCTGCTCAAGATAGGGTAACAGGGCCACGAATCCGGTGTGGTTGTACACTTTGTACGGTTGACCGGCGTAGCTCACCTCGGGCCCAGAATAGGGCGTTGCCGACGCGTTGTTGTAGCGCCCCGAGTGAATCATGGCCGCGGGAAAGCGTTTCTTGACATCGTGGAAGCCGTGCAAGGCGAGTCCTTGTTGCTTGAGGTTGTTGATGCATTGCGTGCGAGCCGCGGCCTCGCGCACCTTCTGAACGGCGGGCACCAACAGCGCGATCAATATCGCGATGATGGCGATAACAACCAGGAGTTCAATCAGCGTGAACCCCTTCCGAGGGAACCGGTACATGGTGATCTCCTTGACAAAGAAATGAATGGAAAAGAGGCCTTAATAGTTATGAGAGGCAGGAAAGATGTTACCTGGAATGGGAAGAATCAGTCAATCATAAAAGCCATGAGAATCTCTGAATTCCATGAAATGACGAAGACCCCCGGAGCACAAGCCGCGCCGGGGGCGAATGAAATGCACTGCAAATAGAATGCACTGCAAATGGAATCACGTGGGGGGCGAAACGGCTTCGCCGTTCTCCGGGGTAACGAGTGCCTGAAAGGTGGCAAAATCGAATCCATCGGCGATGGTCCGGACGGTGCCGTCGCAGAACAGGAAGTTCGTACCGCCGGTGTGCCAGCTACCGAAGCCCCAGGCGTACTGGCATTTGAGGGTGGCGCTTCCCGCGCAGCTGCCGTAGGGATAGTTGGGCACGAACTGGGCGCTGTTTCTGGTGGAACCATGCACAGCGGTGTGGGTGCCGGCGCCCCAGTAGGGTCCATAGGAGGTGGACGTGTGCAGTTGGCGGGATTCGCCGATGGCGATGGTGTTGCTGGTGCCGTCCTTGATTCGCGGGATGCTGGAGGCGCCGTCGTTGCCAAATACGCCGCGGTAGAGCAGGCTGCACTGTTCGTAGGGAGGATCATAGTCCTCATATTGGCCTGTGCTGAATAGGTAGTTGCTGCGGGCGGTATTGTAACGCTCGTAGAAGCTGTTCGTGAAGGGCGTGTCGGTCGCCTGCGGCGCCGGTGACACATCGGATGGACACGTATAGACGGCCAGTGGCGTGCTGGCGATGGCCCGATTTGGATTGCTCGCCTGGGCATCGTTGCCAAGCGTGTAACTGTAAGGATTCGAGCTGCTGGAAACCTGCGTGTAGTCGTATTTCGCGAACATCGGTCCCTGCTCCAGAAAAGGCAGGAGCGCAACGAAACCCGTGTGGTTGTAAACCTTGAACGGCTGCCCCGAATAGTTTACCTCCGGGCCGTTATACACCGTGGTCGGCAGCGTGCTGTAACGTCCCGAATGAATTAGGGCCGCCGGGAATCGCTTCTTTACATCGTGGTAGCCGTGCAAGGCGAGCCCTTGCTGCTTGAGGTTGTTGATACATTGCGTGCGCGATGCTGCCTCGCGCACTTTCTGGACCGCGGGCACCAACAGCGCTATGAGAATAGCGATGATGGCGATGACCACCAGGAGCTCAATTAGCGTGAATCCCGGTCGGCGCGCTAACCTTAACATGTTTTTTTCTCCCTCGACTATGATTGAAGAAATGGAAGCCGATCGACTTATGGAGAGGTAAAGGAAGAATCATACACATCCACACAAGCACGCGCCAACTCGAAAT
>DASRSQ010000920.1:0-1893 GCA_035656475.1 Gemmataceae bacterium
CCCCCCCCACCCTACATTACCGTACCGTTCCCACCGGGCGGCCGACGAGATCGTAATCGTCCGCCGCGGTGATCTTGACCGAGACAATGTCCCCTGCCTGCAATCCCTTCGCCTTCAGGCGCACCATGCAATCGATGTCCGGCGCGTCGGCGTGGCCACGGGCCTGGAGGTGGCCGGGCACCTCCGGGTCGGGGCCGTCCACGATCACGTCCATCGTCTTACCGATCTGGGCCGTGCTCCACGCCAGGGCGATCGCCTGCTGCGTCTCCATCAGGCGCGCTCGGCGCTCTTCCTTCACGGCATCGTCGAGATGGCCGTCCAGCTTGACCGCGGGAGTGCCCGGTTCGAGCGAATAGGTGAAAACCCCGCAGCGCTCGAAGCGGGCCGATTGCACGAAATCGACCAGCTCGCCGAATTCTGCCTCGGTCTCACCCGGGAAGCCGACGATGAACGTGGTGCGCATGGTCAGGTTCGGGATCGATTTTCGTAGCTTGCCGAGGAGCTCCTCGATCTCGGCCCGGCGTACGCGTCGCTGCATGCGCTTGAGCGTGCGATCGTTGATGTGCTGCAAGGGCATGTCGAGATACGGGATAATCTTCTCGGACGTCGCGATCGTCTCGATCAATTCATCGGTGAAGAAGATCGGATAGAGATAGAGGACGCGGATCCATTCGATGCCATCGACCTTGTCGAGTTCGCGCAGCAGTTCGGCGAGCCGTACCCTGCCGTAAAGGTCGAGACCATAGTAGGTGGTGTCCTGGGCGACAAGGATCAATTCGCGCACGCCATCGTCCGCCAGCTCCTTCGCCTCGCGGACGATTTCCTCGATTGGCTTGGTGACGTGCTTGCCGCGCATGCCGGGGATGGCGCAGAAGGTGCATGTGCGATCGCAGCCCTCGCTGATCTTGAGATAGGCATAATGCCGCGGCGTAATGCGCAAGCGCGCGGTGTCTTCGAGAGCGCGGACCGGGGCAGGGCGAAAGAGCGAACGCTGTTCGGCGCGATGTGTGACGGCGCGATCGACGACCTCGGCGATCTCGTCGCGGCCAAAGACGCCGACGATCTGATCGACGCCGGGCACTTCCTTCAGCAATTCGTCATGCTTGCGTTCGGCCAGACAGCCGGCGACGACGACCGAGCCGACGCGGCCCTGTTCCTTGAGTGCGAGCATTTCGCGAATGACGGCGAGCGATTCCTGGCGCGCCGGCTCGATGAAGCCGCACGTGTTGATGACGACGACGTCCGCCCCGTCGGCTTCCGTGACCAGCGTGCAGCCGTCCTGCGCCAGCTTGCCGAGCATGCGCTCGGAATCCACCAGATTCTTCGGACAGCCGAGGCTGACGAAGGCAAAAGTCGGTTTCGTATCGCTCATTTACCTGCCTATGAGTGAGAGAATAATCTTCATTATCTTACTACATCCACCGACATCAAGCCCGAACGGAGTACGGCATCCGAATTGCTGATGGATGGTGGTCGAGAAAGGAATTCGGGGAGACTGATATGCGAGATCTCACCGCCACCATCCCGCATAACCTGGGCCGCATCGAGGCGCGGCGACGCATTGATGAGGAGCTTGCAATGCTATGCCAGCAGCACGCCGTATTCAGCGAGTTGTACACGAAATGGGTGCAGGACACGTTGCACTTCGAAGCGACCACATTTGGGCAATCGATTTCCGGTACGTTGAGCGTTGACGATCACGCAGCGCACCTGGCCCTGGTCCTGCCGTGGCTCGCAGCGTTGATGGGAGGAAGGATCCGCCAGGAGATCGAAGGCAAGCTGCGCCTGGCCCTGAGTGGGCCGAGTTGAGGTTCATCTATTTGGCGGCTGCATGGTCAATGACATACATCGGGAGGGCGAGGCTCCTGCCGAGCCATGAACTTTCGGCGGCTT
>DASRSQ010000921.1:0-13847 GCA_035656475.1 Gemmataceae bacterium
CGCGATCCCTCAGCTAAGCCTTGACAAAGCACTAGACGTGAGGCAAACGTCATGCCGACTGCTTTCAACCTTCCGCCTTCAATTTGTGCAACGGCTCCAGTCGTCGCAGCGGACGCCAGCGTAGCGCGGCCGCTGCCACGACCACGATCGTCGCGCAACCGCCAAAGACGACCGAGCCGACCAGGCCGAGCCAGTGTGCGGCCATGCCCGACTCGAACGCGCCGAGTTGATTCGTCGAGCTGATGAACAGCGAGTTGACCGCGGCGACCCGGCCGCGCATGGCGTCGGGCGTCAGTATCTGCATCAGGGTGCCGCGAATGACCACGCTGATATTGTCGAAGGCGCCGGTCAGGAGCAGCATCGCCAGTGATAGGTAAAAATTCTCGGACAGCCCGAAGACAATGGTCGTCACGCCAAACCCCGCGACGGACCAGAGCAGCGCCCGGCCTGGTTTGGCGAGAGGAGGGCGATGCGCGAGCACGAGCGCCATCACGAAGGCGCCGATCGCGGGAGCGGCGCGCAGGATGCCATAGCCGGTCGCATCGACATCGAGAATCTGCTTGGCGAATGCGGGCAAAAGCGCGGTACAACCGCCGAAGAGCACCGCAAACAGATCGAGCGTGATCGCCGCGAACAGAAGCTGGCTGCCCCACACGAAGCGGATCCCCGCCAGCAGCGTGCGCAGATTGCGTGGCTCCGACGACGGCGGCGAATGTCGCGGCCGCATCAGCCACGTCAGCATGCTGCACCCGAGCAGCGCGATCACCGTGAAGCCGTAAGCGAGCGCCGGCTGACGAGCCAGGGCGAGCAGCAAACCTCCAAGGGCCGGGCCCGCCATCATCGCGATCTGAAAGCCCGTGCTCGACCAGGTCACCGCGTTGCCCAGCATTTCCCCCGGCACCACCAGCGGTATCAGCGACGCCCGCGCCGGCATCCCGATCGCTCGCGACACGCCTGCCAGCGCCAGGAACACGAAGATGTACGCCGGCGCCGCACCCAACAATGACACCGCCATCAACCCGAGCGACGTCAACGCCATGGTCCAGTGCGCGATCATCAGCATGTGCTTGCGGCTAAACCGATCCGCGAGCTGTCCCGCCGGTAACGCGAGCAACAAGAGCGGCAGAAACTGCGCCAGCCCCGCATAGCCCATCAGCTCATACGATCCTGTCCGTTCGAAGATTTCCCACTCGACGACGGTGAACTGCACCTCCGCGCTCATCGCCGCCAGCACGTTGCCCGTCAGCAACAAACAATAATCCCGCTGCCGCAAAGCGGCATAGGGGTCATGCTTGATCTTGATGTTCGGCACATCGACGGAGTCGCCGTCAACGACCGCGGGGCGGGTGGGGGACGGCTCAGTGTCGGTGATGAGTCCGGGCGCGGGATCGCCAGGCAAAATCGCGGTGCTCGGTATGGACGAACCGCAATTCGGGCAGAGCGGCGTCTGGTCAGGTCTGGACGGATCGATGGGAATTGCTGATTTGCATGTTGGACATTCAACCCCGCCCATTTGCGATGACCTCGGAAACGTGAACCATCCTTGTTTTGCTATTCTACGGCGAATCGAGGCATTGCCAAACCGCGCTGGGATTCCCTGGACCAATCCGGGTATAATCAGCACATTGGGGTCGCCATTTAGGGAATCCATGACGTTTGTTTATCCCCTCCTCCTTGGCGGATTGCTGCTGGCCGGCTTGCCGGTGCTGTTGCATTTTCTGAATCGCCAAAAGCCAAAGACGCTGCTCTTCCCCGCGTTTCGCTTCCTCGTGCAGAAACGCCAATCCAACACGCGCAACCTGCGCCTACGCCATCTGCTGCTCCTGCTGCTGCGCATCGGCCTCATCGCGCTCGTCTGTCTCGCCCTGGCTCGGCCGCGGTTGTTTCAGGAACAGCTTGCCGGCCTGCTCGATCGCGAACGCCCGGTCGCCATGATCTTCGTCTTTGACACGACGCCGAGCATGGGCTACAAGGTCGGCGAACAGACCCGGCTCGATCTCGCCCGGCAGCGCGCCCTCGAATTGCTCGATCAGCTCCCCGCGGACGGCCGGTTTCTCGTGCTCGACGCTGCCGATCTTGCATCGGCGGAGCGCGAGGATTTTGCCAGTGCCGACAAGGCTCGGCAACGTATCCAGAGCCTGGTGGTACGCCCGGAAAGCGTGCCGGTGACCACGGGCCTGATCAAGGCGCTCGACCGCTTCGACGCATGGGACGATCCGCTCGCCCAAAACCTGCCGCGATTCGTGTGTGTTTTCAGCGATCGCACCCGGCCCGCGTGGGACGGCGTCGCTCTGCGCAAGCGGCCGACGAAGGAGGACGCGATCCAGGTGCAGACGCTGTTCTTCGATGTCGGCGCCGCCGAGCCGATCGACTTCGCGATTACGCAAGCCGATTTCTCGGGCGATCGGCAATCGTTTCTGCAAGGAGAGAAGGTCCCGCTGCGCGTGGTCGTGTCGGCGACCGGCAAGAGCGCGGCCGGCGCTATCCAAATCAAGATGGCCGGCCGCAAGCCGCTGGAGCAAGCCGTGACGGTCGCCGCGGGCGAACAGCAGGCCGTGACCTTCGATATCGATACCGACAAACTCGGCGCCGGCTTCAACCAGGTCGAAATCGTCGAGCCGACCGCCGACGCGCTGGCGTTCAACAATCGCCGCTTTGTCACCTTCAAGATTCAGGAACGGCCAAAGATCCTCGTGCTCGCGGATGACCTGCCGCGCAGCAAGCGTTTTGCGACCTCGCTGGAGGACCTCGTCTACACGGTCGATCACAAGACGCCGAAGGACGCGGGCAATCTCGGCCAGTACCAGGCGGTGTTCCTCGTCAGCGTGGCTGTGCCCGATGAGGCGCTCTGGCAGGAGTTGAAGTCGTTCGTCGACGCCGGCGGCGGACTCGCGGTCGTGCCCGGCGGCGAAGAAATGCAACCCAAGGGGTATCGCAGCGAGCACGCGAAGAAGCTGTTGCCGGGGGAATATGTCGGCGTCGTCGAATCGAAGCAGGGAGCCGTGTGGGATGTGTTGCAGTCGAACCTCGCCCATTCGTTCATGCAGCCGTTCCGTGCCTGGGCCCAGCGTGGCAGCATCGAATTCATCGATGAGCCCCGCCGTGCCTTCAAGTACTGGGCCGTGAAACCGATCAACAGCCAGGCCGTCGTCGTCGTGTATGACGACAATGCCAGGCCCGCGGTGCTCGAACGCCAGCTTGCCAATGGCAAGATCGTGATGCTGACGACGCCGCTCGATGAGCGCACGCCCGAATGGAACAATTATGGCGACAAGCTGACGACGTTCCGCCTCGCGCTGACGCTGATGTGCGCCCGCCACCTCTGCAGCGAGGCCCAGAAACAGTCGCTCAACTTCGAGTTCGGCGTGCAGCCGCCGCGCGTCGCCAAGGGGATCAAGCCGTTCGCGAAGTACTCCGTCGGCGCGGACCAATCCACCGAGGACATCACGTTTGACGGTCAGGGCCGATGGCGCGGCGATCGGCTCATGAAAGCGGGCAACTACACGATCTGGGGCACGAATCCCGATCAGCCGGCGGAAGTCGTCGCGAAGTTCAGCCTCAACACGCCAGGATCGGAAAGCGATCTGACGCATGTGCCACGCGAGGAGATCGAGGCGATGCTCGGCAAGGACGCCGTGATCGCGCAGGATCGCAAGACGCCGCTCAGCGAAGCGCTCAACTGGAACGAGCCGCTCGAATTATTCCCGTGGCTAATGATCTCGATCTTGTTCCTGCTCGCGTTCGAGAACCTGCTGGCAAATCGCTTCTATCGACAGGAGGCGCCGGCATGAACGTGTCCTTCGAGCCTGCGCTGCCCACGCTCGGCATGCCGCTGTTGCTCCTGCTGGCCGGCGCGCTCGCGGCGCTCACCGTCTGGACCTATCTCGGCGTGCAGAAAGCGACCTGGCGGCGCGTCGCCATCGTCACCACGCTGCGTCTGCTCGCACTTGCCACGGCGCTGCTCATGATCCTGCGTCCGTCGTTCGCGACCACGCAATTGGAGGGCATCGAAATTTCGAAGCTGTTCGTGATGTTCGACAACTCCGCAAGCATGAATGTCGCCGACGTCGAAGGCAAGCCGACGCGCTGGGACTCGGTAACCAAGCTGTGGGAATCGCGCGACGTGCAGCGCCGGCTAGAGGAGTTGCGAGCCGTGCAAAAAATCGAGGTGGTCAAGTATGTCGCCGCCGAGGACCTGCGTCCTGATGAGGCCGGCGCCGCTCCCACGGGCCGGCGCACCGACATCGGCGCCTGGCTCGATCAGCTCTTCACCCGCCACGGCCACGAACGCCATCTCCGCGGCATCATCGTCTTCAGCGACGGCGGCGACAACGGCTCGCGCTTCTCCGCCCATGAAAAAGCCGGCGTCTGGAAGGGCATCGCCCCGATCTACGCCTTCGGCGCCGGCGATCCGAAGAACGAGAAATTTAAGAAGCACATCGGCTTGACGAACATTGACGTCAGGCCAAAGCCGATCACGGTCAAGTCGAAAATGGAAGTCGAGGCCATCGCCCAGGCGCCAGGCTACGAAAAGGCGAAAGTCGATGTCAGCGTGCGAATCGAGGAGGAAAACGCGGGCAAGCTCGTACTCGTCAAGGAAGAGAAGATTGCGGGATTCGAGATCAAGCAAGAGAAAGACCAGCCGATCCGCGTCAAGTGCGAGGCGCCGGATCTGCCGGGGGACTACAAGGTAACGCTGAAGGTCGAAGCGGATGAGGCGACGCACGCGTCGATCAGCACTTACGTGCAAGTCATCAAGCCGAAGATCAACGTGCTGTGGGTGGACCGGTTCCGCGTATGGGAGCCGAGGTTCGCGATCGATGCCCTGTCGCAGGAAGAGCGTTTCGCGGTCCACTACATCGAGCCGCCGGCGGAGCCGAAACGGGATCCTGTCGAACTCTACGAGCTCGACAAACGCCACTATGACGTCATCATCATCGGCGATGTATCGGCTCCGCGGTTCTGCCAGGGCAAGCCGGCGTTCTTCGAACGCATTCGCGAGATGGTGACGAAAAAGAAGACGGGCCTCCTGATGCTCGGCGGCGAGGACACGTTCGCGGCGGGGGACTGGCAAAAGCAGCCGGCGATCATGGAACTCTTGCCGGTAAAGTTCGACGCGCCGCCGAAGTTTTCGACGGCCGAGGCTCGCGCCTTGCCCACGCCGGGGGCGCCGCGATTCTTGCAACTGCACGCGCTGCCCAAGAAGAACGACGACCTCTGGCGTAACCAATTCGACCCGCTCGACGGCCTCGCGTCGATGGGGAGTCTGGCCGCGGACAGTACGGTGCTACTCGGCGTCGATGGCGACAAGAAGCGGCCGATCATGGTGGCCACGCAGACGACCGTCGGCGGGCGCGTTGTCGTCTTCGCCACCGATGCGACGTCGCGATCGTGGTACGATTCGCCCGAGGCGATCGAGGGGCACCACGTCTTCTGGAAACAACTCGTCGGCTGGCTGGCGCGGCAAGAGGATCACTCCAACGAACTCTGGATCAAGCTCGACAAGCGCCGCCTCGCGATGGACGCCGGCGACGTTCTCGGCTTCACCTTCGGCCTGCGCGGCAAGGCCGGCGAAATCGCCGGTGCGAAGTTCGAGGCAAATGTTGTGGCGCCGAGCGAGCAGAAGCTACCGATCCGGTTCGCCCGCGAGGGGCAACATCAACGCGGCACCTTCCAGGGGGCCAAGGAACCGGGCGAATACAAGATCGTGATCAAGGGCATCGGCAAGGACGGCGACAAGGACATCGAGTCGAGCGGCGTCGCTCGCTTTCTGGTCGCCGACGACAACATCGAGCTGCTGAGACCCGCCGCCGATCATGAATTGTTGCAAAAGATCGCGGCCGCTTCGGACGGCCGATTCCAGCTTGCCCAGGAGGCAAACCTGCTAACACTCCTCGACGAATTGCAAAGCCAGGCCAGCCGAGATGCAAGGCAGAAGACGACGCACTGGCCCGACTGGCAACGCGTGCCGGCCTCCGATCACCTGCGCGACCAGGTCGCAGGCATGTGGAACTCGTTCGCCCTCGTCGGATTTTTGCTTTTCGTCGGCATCATCGGCAGCGAATGGCTGCTGCGGCGCTTGTGGGGATTGGTGTGATACGTTCCGCGGGCGTGTCAATGTCGTGGTGTTGCGACCGACACCGCGCCCGTCACCCAACCGGTTCCGATATGTGCCCGGAGGTGGGAAGGGTGGCCGAAGCCAATGTTGTCCGCCGACTGCAGGTTGCGCTGCCCGTGCTCCGCGTTATCGCTGCGGGCGATGCAGCGCAACCGCGCAACGAGTCGCACAAGACCTTTAGCGGCGATCAGTAACTTACGCGCAGTGATGTCGTAGCCGCAAGCTGCCAGCTTGCAGGCTGTCCTTCAGCGATCTGCTTATTTCCCGGTCGCTCACGGGGCTGGATCCATGGGCAGGCCGAAACAAAGGCTGCGCGACTCGTTGCGCGGTTTCGCTGCATCCCACGCCGCGATAACGCGGAGCACGGGCAGCGCGACCCACGGGCGGCGCACGAAATTGCCTTCGGCCACCCTTTCCACCTCCGGGTACATGTCGGAATCAGCAAGTTGGCAGGTGATGTTACTCGGGGCCAGACTTTCGCGCACTCGGTGCTCGCAAGAACCGCTTCGATAAACGCGTTTTGGGCAGTAGCAAGGCGAGAAAGCAGGCGCTAGGAAACGGCAACTGCTTTGCACGGCACGTACTTCTTTACGAGGTACTGGATGGCCTCCCCGTGGTTGCCTCCATGAGCGTAGACCGATACCGTGAGATGCAAGCCAAATTGGCCAAACTCCTGCGTTGTGACATGGTAAAACAGGTTTTTCTCGTTGACGCCTTTGACCAATAGCCGGATGAACTCCGTCTCAAATCGCTTCATTGTCTTGTAGCCGGACGCCTGATACGCTGGCCAATCGCTTTTTTGCTGGTTTGAGTAGTTGAAATTCTCCTCGTATACGCAGCTCTCAAGAGCTGCGCGTATGGCCTCGTGAAGTTTGGCGGAGTCGGAGAGCTTCACGATCGAAGCGCCGCCCGGCATCTCAACCATCAACCATCAACCCGCCGTGATTGTAGACCGCTGCGACAATGACCTGATCCGCATCCGGCTGACAATAGACATTGCACGCCCTGACGTATTCGCGCGTTTGGACGGGCTTTGTAGGTTGCTTCTTGAACAATCCGAACATCGGAAACCTTTGCAGGAAACCACCAGTGACCTACCGCTGGAACACCGGCAGGTAATGCGCCGGCACCGACAGGACGATGACGGCGATGCTGGTCTGGTACACCGGGCCGACCTCGCGGCGGTTGGTCGTCGACCAGCTGCCGTCGGCTTGCTGGTTGCCGCTCTTGACGAAATAGCGGACGAGGCGGGCATACCAGTCTTCCCAGTCCTTGCCGCCGACCTGGTGCATCGCGTGGGCGGCATAATAGTGGCCGTAGTAGAAGTGGAGCGGCGAGTCGAAGTTCTTGTGCAGGTAGTCGATTGGGTTCGGCTTCTTCTCCTCACGCAATTTCGTCAGGCGGTCATCCTTGTATTCGCCGGTCAGATAGAGAACGCAGGCGCCGGCGGCGGTGCGGGCGAAGCCGGGAGCGCCGCTGTTGGGCATGTAGGTGAAGCCGCCGGAGGTCGGGCGGTAGCAGGAATTGATGTAGGCGACGGCCTTTTTCAACGTCTGATCGGGGACGTGCATGCCCGCGTTCTTGCCGGCGCGCAGGGCCATGACTTGCATGATCGTGACGGAGATGTCCGAGCCCGTCGGTTGCGGCTCGTAGCGCCAGCCGCCGTTGGCGCTCTGGCAGCGGACGATCAGGGCGACCGCTTTTTCGACGGGTTTCTTCAGCGTCTCATCGCCGGTCTGGCCGTAAAGTTCGGAGAGAGCGAGAGTCGCCATCGCATGGCAATACATGTTGCCGCCGCGAGCGCCGATGAGGTAGCCATCGCTCTCGCGCTGGCTGGCGACGAGGAAGCGGGCGGCCTTGGCGACTTCGGGGCCGTACTGGCCCTGGTTGGGCAGGTGCCCCTGCGACATGAACGCGAGCATCGCATAGGCGGTGATGGCGGTGTTGTGTGCATAGGGGCCGTCGGAGAAGCTGCCGTCGGTATTCTGGCGGTTCTTCAACCAGTCCAGGGCCTTGGCGGTCGCCTTCTTGGTGGCGTCATCCATCTCGACGCGATGCTCTTCTTTCTTCTTTTCCTGGGCGCGAGCGAGCGGTACGGCTGCGAGGGCGACGGCGAGGATCGGCACGAAAAGGCGGCGCATAGGTGAATCCACGGATAGGAAAATCCCCACGCCGGCTGGACGTGGGGAGAAGTTGTTGCGGGTTCGAACCCCCGGGAATCGCTGCGCTCATCCCGGGGCTTGGCGGTTTTTACTTCGGCATCGGCGGCGGGGCAGGGGGGGCGCTGCCATTGGCGGCGCGGCCACGCGCGATGTTGATGTAGTACTGCTGGACGAGGTTGGCGTACTCGGGGGGCAGGTTGCCGCTGATCGCCTGGCGGATCAACTCGCGCTGGCGCGGCGGCAGGTGCAGGAAGCTGCCGTCGCCATTGACGTCATTCAGCTTGGAGTCCTTGTTGCTGACCTTGCCATCGGCGATTCGATTGCCCTCACCCTTGGCGGTGTTCTGCTCATTAGCCTTGCCAGGGTCCTTGCCCTTGCCCTGGCCCATGCCATCTTTGGCCTGGCCCATGCCATCTTTACCCTGACCCATGCCGTCCTTGCCTTGCCCCATGCCGTCCTTGCCCTGGCCCATGCCATCCTTGCCTTCACCCATGCCAGGCTCCATGCCCTGGCCCGGTTGATCCCCCTTGGCGGTCTGTTGTGGCTGTCCCTTTGCAGTGCCGGGTTCACCGGGCTGAGCGCCAGGTTCACCCATCTGCGCGAGCGCCTTGTTCAAGGTATCTAGAGCCTGATCGAGATTCTTGGCAGCAGCTTGCTGCTGCTGACCGGCCTGGCCGGGCTCTCCCTTTTGCAATTGCTGCTGAGCTTGCTGCAGTTGCTGTTGAGCCTGTTGCAGTTGCTGCTGAACCTGCTGCGGCGCCTGTGCCTGGGCCTGAGCGAGTGCAGCCTGGGCCGCTTGCGTCGCCTGCTGCGACTGCTGAGCAGCCTGATCGGCCTTCGCCTGTGCCTGCTGAGCTTGTTGCGGGGTGGTCTGGGCTTGCTGTTGTTGCAAAGCCTTGGTCGCTTCCATTAGCGCCTTCTGCTGTTGAGCGATCTGCATCGGCGACGGGCCCTTCTCCCCCTGTCCCTTGGCCTGGGCCATCGGCGGCCCCTGCTCGCTATTCTGGCCAGCCATCGGGTTCTGGCCAGCCATCGGTTCGCCTTGCTTCGGCTCGCCGCCGGCCTTGGCCTGCGCCTGACCTTGCATCGGCTGCTCGCCCTGCTTCGCCTCGGCGGCCTTGGCTTCACCTTGCTTGGCTTCGCCCGGCTTGGGTTCGCCGGCTTTCGGTTCGCCCGACTTCGGCTGACCGGCCTTGGCCTGGGCCATCGGCTGTTCGCCCTTCATCGGGTTCTGTCCCTTCTTCGGCTGATCGCCGGCTTTGGCCTGGGCCATCGGTTGATCGCCCTTCTTCGGCTGGCCAGCCTTCGGATCGGCGGCCTTCGCCTGGCCGGGCTGCTCACCCTGCTTCGGCATTGGCTCCCCCTTGGCCATCGGCTCGTTCCCCTTGGCTTCGCCGGGCTGGGCCATATTCTCTTTTGCTTCGGCGGGCTGCTCGCCCATCTTGGCTTCGCCGGCCTTCGCCTCGCCTTGCTTCGGCTCGCCGGCCATCGGCTCGCCATTCATCGGCTTCTGCTCGGCCTTGGCTGCGGCGTCTTTCAATTTCTCGATCGCCTTCGCCTGCTGTTCAAGCGCCTTCGGAATGTCGCCATTCTTGATCGACTCGGCAGCCTTCTGGGCTTCCTTGGCGGCCTCGGGCAGCTTCGACTTTTCGGCCTGCTTGGCCAGCTCGGCTTGCTGCTTGGCAAGCTCCGCAGCCTGGTTCATCGGCACCTCGGCCTTCGCCTGCTGGGCTTCCTTGGCCGCCTCGGCGGCTTTCTTGGCTTCCTCGAGTGCCTTGGCGACCTGCTGGGCAGCGGCCATCGGATCCTGATTCTTCTGCAATGCGGCCTGATCCGCGATCTCCTTCGCCTTCAGCTCGGCGAGTTGATTCTGCAGCGCCTTCTGGGCCTCGTCGAGATTCTTGGCCGCCTCGTTCGCGTCCTTGGCGGCGGGCTTGGCGTCGTTCTTGTCGAGCCCCTTCTTGGCGGCTTCCATGTTCTTGGCGCTCTCGTTCACCTTCTCGGCGGCCTTCGGAGCGGCTTTGTCGATCTCCTTGGCAAGGTCATTAGCCTTCGGCGTCAAATTGGCCTGCTCCTTGGCGAGCTCCTTGTTCGCCATCGGGTCGGCCTTCGGCTGGCCCGCGTTGTTCTCGGCCTTGTTGGCGACGTTCTTCTCTTCCTTCGTCAATCCTTCGAGCTTCTTGGCAGCGTCCTCGAGCTTGGCGATGTCGTCACGGCGTTTCTCGATTTCGGCGACCTTCTCGGCCAGCTCCTTGCGGGCGTTTTCGAGTGCCTCGAGCGCCTTATCCTGCTTGGCGACCGCTTCCGGCGACTTCTTGGCATCGAGATTCTTCGCGGCGGCCTGCATCTCCTTCGTCGCCTTCTCGAGCGCCTTCTCGACCTTTTCGGCGTTTGGCAGCGGAGCGTTCTTCACCTCGTCCGTTTTCTTCGCGAGATCGTTCTGCTTGTTGGCCAGCTCCGGCAGCTTGAGGTTCTGCGGCTCGCCGACCGTCTTCTTGGTGTCGTCCTGGGTTTGCTTCTGTTCCTTGATGAGGTTGTCCACGTTCTCGAGCGTCTTCTGCAACGCGGCCAGCGGATCGGTCTTCGCCTTCTCGGCGGCGGCGATCTGCTTGTCGAGCTCCTTCTTGGCCTGCTCGAGTTTCTCGGTCGCCTTCTTCTGCGGATCGGCGGCCTTGTTTGGCTCGTTCTTCAGCAGATTCTCCTTCGCCGCGGCCATCGCCTTCTCGGCGTCGGCGAGCGTCTTGGCGGTTTCCGGAGCGAGCTGCTTGAGCTGATTGGCGGTGTCCTGCGTGTTGAACTCGTTCTTCGCCTGCTTCTCCGCGAGCTTCGTGTTCTTCTCCGCATTGACGGCGTCCTGAATCGCCTTCTGCTCGGCAACTCTCGGATCGGTCGGCTTCGGCAACGGCTCGGTGCCGGGGAGCTGCAGCTTGTTGTCGGTCTTGGGGTCCTTCTTGGTTTCTTCCTTGTTCTTCTCTTCCTGCTGCTTGAGTTCCTGCTTGATCTCGTCCTGCTTGGCGATGGCTTGCTCGATCTTCTCGCGGGCCTCGCGCAGGGCCGTGATGTTGTCGACCGGCATGCGTAGGATGCGTGCGAGTTCCTGGAGCTGGCGGGCATTCTGCCATTGCAGGTCGCTGCCGGCCTGAAACTGCTCGAGTCGTACGTTCGCGTAGCCCTTGGTGCTGAGCTTCTCGGACGCGATGCGGAGGTTGTCATCGATACGGGTTTCGCTGACGCGCTTCGACATCGCCTTGACGCGTTCCTGCTGCTCGGGGCTCAGCTTGGGAGCGAGCGCCTTGACTTGCTTGATGAGGATGGCGACATCGCGAGCCAGGTCGCCCTGGTTGTCGCTTTGACGCTTCATCTCGGTGGCGTGCCCCTTCATGCGCTTGGCGACCATCAGACGCAAGGTCGGCGACAAATCGGGCTTGCTCGATTCGACGAGATCCCGGATTGACTGTGTCGAATGCACGTGTAGGTCGAACTCGTCGCGGGCGTGCTTGTCGAGGCGATCGGCGGCCTGGTCCAGATTCTTGACCGCGTCGAAACGGGCCACCATCTCGTGCAGCGAATTGAGCACCTCGCGGTGATTCTTGTGCGCCTTGTCGAACGCCTCATCCGATTGCTTCTCGGTCTTGGCGACGGCCGCGACCTCGAGCTGGCGGATGACCTCGGCCATCTGCTTTTTGCTTAGGCCGCTCAGAGTGCCCGACATCTCTTCCATGATCTTCTTTTCCGGGGATTCGATATCGTAAAACGACATCACGCGAAGCATCGTCTTGATGCGCGAGACAACGTGTTCCGTTTCGGCCTGGATCTGCCGCTGCTTTTCTTGCTGATCGCGAACCTCGTCTTCACTGGCGAAGACGGCGGGGGCGAAAATCAAGGGTAGAGCGGCAAGAACAATCCAGGAAATGCGGCGGATGGACTTCATACGAATCCCCCCAGGTGATGCGAAGGCCTTTCTGGCCGGTGGATCTCAAAGCGAATCATAACGCAACAGCAAGTCTCGTTCCAGTCAAAACTACGGCAAATCCACACACGCGTCACGCGTAATTCTAACGATCCGCCGAGTTTGTTCTAACTTCCCGTGCGTCAGGCTTTCTGGCCCTGTCGGTTGCAAGTTCGTCAGGTTGGAAAGCCTGACCTACGATGTCGTTCGCCATAAAAGACGAATGGCGCCATCGACAAGTTTCATTGACCAATGGAATTCAACCCGCAATTCCAGCGGCAGTTCCGCTATTTTCGCTCGAAAATGCCCTTCTGCTTCTTTTCCAGGTCCTTGACGCGCTGATCCTCGTCCTGCAATGCCTGGAACCAGGCAAGGAACGCCTTCTCATCGAGCACCTGCGTGACGCGCGTCTCCGACCGGGCAACGGGCGTCGACATTGCGGGCTCGCGATGCTGGGCGTAAACCTCGATGCAATATTCGATGCGATCCCCCGACTTCAGCTGGCGGGGGTTCCCCTTGCTATCGATCAGGCCGTTGATATCGAGATGGACTCGGCCGCCGCCGCGGGTGCGCCCCAGCTGACGCGGATCGTCGGCGGGCATTGCATGGAACGGGACCGACTGGCCGTCGCCGGTGTTCTGGAACACGCCCGTCTTCAGGTCGAACGCGCCGGCGGTGCGGCCCGCTTGCATCTCGGGCAACGGCGCTCGCACCCACGCTTCCTCCTCCTCCGGCTCCTTGCCGCTCTCGTGTTCGCGCAGGACGCGGTAGAGCACCTGGGCCTTGCCGAGGCCGTACGGGCCGAAGCAAACATACGGGATGCGGATCTGCGAACGTTTCTTCTGATCCTTCTTGAACAGCGGAACCGGCATGCCTTCGACGTCAAAACTGGCGCCGTCGCTAAACGTGTCGCGCAGCAGCGTCACCGTCGGCGGATCCTCGGGCACCAGACGAATCGCCCGGCGCGGCTGCGGCTTGTTCTCGAAGCCATGCTCATCCTTCACGATCATGCGATAGCCGGACAGCCCATCGACGAGATCGAACGTCGCCTCGGCGACATATCCGCTGCCCGCTTCCTTGATCGCCATCGGCAGCGGCTCGCCTTTGGGAACCTCCGCGCTGGGCACGTCCTCCTCGCTGCGCTTGTCGTCGAGCTTTTCGGGGCCACGCAGCTCCAGCCAGGCCTTGTGCCGGGGGCCATCGACGGCGAATTCGATGCGCACCTTGGAGCCTGGAATGCCGATGACATCGCCACGCGGCTGTGGGACTTCGTAGCGGCCGCCTTCGGGGCGGGTGCCGCAGAATTCGGGGAGTAGCACCCACGCCGCGTTCTTGGTGACCACCGGGCGCGGCACGAGATGCATCTCGCTGGGATAGCGCGTGCGGCCATCGGCAAGCCGGGCAGCATAGACGATATTGTGGGTGTTCGCGCCGGGCACCACGGCGCCGAAGATCGCCTCGTCGCCGTCTTGCTTGACGAATGTGAGCGGAAAGCGATCCGTGCGCGCGCCGGCCGAGCGCTGGTCCATGACCGATTCGCCGACCGGCGTCACCGACACGGTCCCTTCCATCTCCGGCGTCCACTTCCCCTTCACGCGAAACTGAATCGGGATGTCCT
>DASRSQ010000922.1:0-8656 GCA_035656475.1 Gemmataceae bacterium
TGCGGAGCAGGGTCTCGGCCAGCTCCAGCTTTTCTATTCCGCGCTGAGCGCGTATCTCGATCGGCACCCGGAACGCGTCGAAACGCTGTTCCGCCCGGAAGGCGCGCCAATGCCCATGAACAAGGACAGGTGATATGGATCTGCCGAAGCCCGATGTGCTGCGTTGCTTCGTCGAGGAAAGCTGCAAATTCCCCGCATTGGAGTTGCGCTGGAACGCCGACGCGAACGGCGCCCATGACCGCACCTGGTATCTGCCGGACGGCCTCTCCCTCAAGGGGCCCGCGCCGACACGCTTCGGCGTCACGATTCTCCGCACAGGAGAAAACTCGTATCAGGTGCGCGTCCTGTGGAACCACCTGTGCCTGAGCTGGGACGGCCTGACGCGTCTACAGATCATGACCGGCTCGCTCGTGGCACTGTTACGCGCCCTCGGAACCGACGCCTGGGACCTGCTCAATCAGCCGATCGAGGCGAACCGCAAGGTCGCCTAATGGTGAGTTGTCAAATCCAAGCCTTGACGGGATACCCGGCTCCTGTTTCCATTCAGCCGTTCGGCAGCAGGCTGTGCCAGCTTGTCTGGGCACGGCTTTCTTTTTTTATTCTGCATTTTGATTATTCTTTCCAGGCTGCGGGGTCGATAGAAGAGGAGGCCGTATACCAGCGCCAGCGAAACCTTTGCCGAGAGGATTTGATATGCGTCGCCGGAGTTTATTGATCATTTCAGCGATATTAGCAATGGGGACGATAGGCCCAAGCGCGCGTTCAGGCGATGATGCAAAGCCATGCGATTCTGCCGCTCCCTGCGCAAAGCCGGCCCAACGGATTTGCGTGGAAGTGTCGCCTCCCGAAGTGATTGTGCAGCCAGTTTATAGCGCGCCGGCGGCGCCCACGGGATTGCAGCGGTGCTGTCACTGGTTCCATCGTTGCCATGGAGCGCCGATGGCGGCACCGACGGTGACCTATGCAGCGCCGACCTTTGCGGCGCCGACATTCGCCGCGCCGACGTTTGCCGCTCCCACATTCGCCGCCCCGACGTTTGCCGCTCCTACATTCGCCGCCCCGACGTTTGCCGCTCCCACATTCGCCGCGCCGACGTTTGCGGCGCCGACGTTCGCTGCCTCCACCTTTGCCGCTCCGACCGTCGCCGCGCCGACGTTTGCCGCGCCCACCTTTGCTGCCCCGACCATGGCATCGACCTTCGCGCAGCCGATCCTCGTCGTGGCGCCCACCAGCGGAGCCCCGGCGGCTCGGACCGAAGGGCAAGACATCGCGTCCACGCAGGGATCCGACACGACCAAGATGACGCAAGTCGAAGCAACACGCCGTTTGGCCAAATCAGTCGAAACACTTACCACCATCATCCAGCGCCACACCGAGTTGCTCCAGATTCACGAAGACCGGATCTCCGATATTGACGGGCGCTTGAAAGGTTTGTCCGAGAAAACAGACAATCTCATCAAGTTGAACAAGCTCAAGGTTCAGTAGGTTGCCTCACCATCTCCGCGCATTCCTTGCGGCCGGCGAACCGGAACGGGTTCGCCGGCTTTTGCATTTCTTGGATATGCGGTCCTTTGGCTAAAGATTAACGATTGTGCGGACGATGCATGACGTAGCGGATGTGCCATGTCGCATATCCAACCGATTCGCTATTCGCGCTGGAGCTCGTCCATGCGGTTTCTACTCCCCATAAGTCTGCTCCTTATATGTGTCGGCTGTCAGCAGTGTCCCAGATTTTTCGATTGCAATAATGCCTGCGTTGATAAGGAAATATGCCAGGAGGAAACCGTGGCATGCCCGCCTCCTCGCAAAGTGAAGCCAGTTCGTCCGTGTCCCGAGGAAGCGGTCGAATGCCCGATTCCGAAGAATGAAAAGGTCCAGCCATGCCCGGAAAAGATGGACCTGGCGAAATGCCCACCGAAGGCAAAATGCGAAGAGAAGCCAGAGACCATTCACATCAAGCTACCGCCGCAAAAGATCATCGTGCAGCAACAGCAACCCGCTCCGCAAGCCATGGCGCAGCCGCAGGCGATGCCGGCGCAGCCACAGGCCATGGCCATGCCCCAGGCCTATGCGATGGTGCCGGCCGGCATGGCGGAGGCGCAGGCGGCGGGGCGAGCTCGTCTGGGCCTGACCTTTGATTTCGTGCGGATTCCGATCCCGTTTCCGCGCCTGATTGCCGTGCCGACGAGCGCGCCGCTGCAGGCGATGCCGATCGCGGTGACGCAGGCCGTGGGAGCGCCGCAGGCAATGGCCTTCGCCGCGCCACAGGCGATGGCGATGCCTCAGGCGGCGCCTGTTGCCGCCCCGCAAGCGATGGCCATGCCGCAAGCGATGCCGACGCAGGCCATGCCGACGCATGCGGTCGTCAAGATGCAGGGACACGCCACGGTTCCCGTGCAGGCGCAGGCCATCGTGCCGTACGAGCAGCAAGCGATTGTACCGTTGGCTTCAGCGGCGCAAACGCAAGGCGTCGCCATGCCTCAAGCCATGATGATGGTCGCGCCTCAGGCTGCAATCGCGCCAACGCAAGGAGCGGTCGTCAATCCGCAAGCGGCGCGCATTCAGGGCATGACCCTGGAGCAGGCGGAAGCGTTCTGCGAGATGGTTCGCCAGATGAAGGCAAAGATGAACAAATAACGATTAGGGATCGAGCGTCTTGATGTAGATGTTGCGGAACTCCACGCCGGTGCCGTGGTTTTGCAGGCCGATGAAGCCGCGGCGCGGGCGTTTGGCGAGCGTCTCATTTTTCGCCGCGTCGGCGTGGATCACCTTTTCGCCGTTGAAGACGATGTCGATCACGCCGCCTTTGCAGGTGATCTCGTAGGCGTTCCATTCGCCGGCACCCTTGAACATTTTTTTCGACACGCCCTGAAAGTGGTACAGGCCGCCGCAGTACTGGTACGGCTTGAGCTTGTCCTTGTATTGCGGAGCGTTGTCGTCGAGGATCTGGATTTCGAGGCCGAGGTAGGACGGCGATTCCTTGCTCTTGACATCGGGGACGCGCAGGAAGACGCCGCTATTGCCGCCGGCGAAGACCTTCCATTCGACTTTGAGGATGAAGTCACCGTACATCTTGGTGGTGCCGATCCAGCCACCGCCGGGCTTGGCGACGAGGACGCCGTCCTGGGCGGACCATTTCTGCTTGTCGGCGGCGTTGCCACGCACTTCCCAGCCGTCAAGGTTCTTGCCGTTGAAGAGCGGGGTGAAGCCGTCCTTAGCCTGACGAGCCGCGACCGTGAGGGAGCGCTCACCCGTCACCGTTCTGTCGTCGGAATCGTTGCAGGGATGTGCAGGCGAGGCCGCCTGCACCACGGGCGATTGCCAAATGAGCAGCAGCGTCAACAAGGCAGCGATGCGGTGCATGGCATTCTCCGAGTCATTCCAGAGGCAGAACGCGCACGCCATAGGAGATGCGCGCCGTCTTGCCGGCGACGCGATCTTCGGCGGTCAATTCAAGCGTGAATCGACCGGCGCGATTGAAGGTGATGCCGTACAGCATCGGCAAGTATTTCGCCTGGGCAGCGACGTCCGAATCGATCTTGCCCTGGATCGGCTGGGCCGTCGTCGGCTTTCCCTGCTCGTCGAGGATGCGCATCGACACATGGACATTGGGTTGCTTGGTCTCCTTGTCGCGGGCAAAGCCGACGGTGGAGAACTGCAGATAGGGAGAATCACCGACAACACCGACCGCGGACATCGGCACCTTTGCTTCCGCGTCGCCGAAGAGGCCGACCTGGACGATGCGAAAATCAACCGGCAGGATCTGGCCTTTTCCCGCGACGACAGCAATTTGCTTACTGGCGCGGTCATTGACTGTCACCTTCCAGTTGACCGGACCTGGTTTGGCATCGAGCGGAATCTCGATCTGGGCCGAGCATGGCACTGTGGCGCCCCCAAAATAATTGCGCACCACCGAATTGTGCGGCTTCTGCTCGTAGATCAACTTCCCCTCAGCATCGCGAATTTCGATGGCTATGCTGTACGATGCCTTGTTTGCGTCATCGAGCTTGAGGTTCTTGATCTCAAAAGTGAAGTAAACGGTGTCGCCGGGTATCGTGCCATCCTTGGGCCGCGGCGCGCCGAGATAGCCGTAGGTGCGGCGTAGATTGACGAGCTCCAGCTTGCCATCCTGGGCAGCGGCGGCCGTCGGGAGAAGCATCAGGACGCAGGGAAGCCAGGCGAGACGCATATCGTTCTCCAAACGCAAACGTTAGACACGTCCATCAATTCTTAGCCACAGAGGACACAGAGGTGTGACAGAAGATTTGTCGCTTCTCTCTGTGCCCTCTGTGCCCTCTGTGGCAAGTCATTTCTTCTTGCCGGGCGTGCGGACCGGGGCGTTCATCGCGGTGAAGCCGGCGCTGCCCTGGGCGGCGCGGGCGTAGCGGACGAACGCGTCATGCACGACCTTGTAGGCATTCTCGTTGCCCGGGGTCGCCGGCGCGAACTTGACGCCGTTGTCGCTCATGAAATCGACCAGCTCTTGCACGTTGCGAGCCCGCGGCGAATAAGCGCCGGCAAGCTGCTTGCGGGCGTCCGGCTTTTCGAGGGCGTTCACCGAGCTTTCCAGTGAGTTGTAGAACTCGATCCCTTGCAGGTAGGAACTGGTTTCGATCTCGTCCTTCTGAAGCTGGTCACGCATCGTTTGCCGCATCGCCTTCAGCTCGGTGCGGACCTCTTTCATGATCTTCGGCGTGAGTTTGCCGGTGGCGGCGGCGGAATAGGCCTGGGGCAGGAGCTTGTCGAGCTTCTTCTGATGGTCGCCCATGAGGGCGATGGGCCATTCGACCTGGCCGCCGTCGCGCAGCATGCCGACGCTACTCGTACCGCTGCCGGAGATGTTGAGCTGGTTGACGATCGATTGCGAGATCGGCACCGGCGGGCCCTGAGTTCCGGCAGTGGAGAGGGACTGCAGGTAAGGCAGCATGATGTTGAGCGATTTGCCGTCGTTGATCTCGCTCTTGACCGGGAAGTTCATGACGCGGGTGAGGATCTGAGCCTGGTCAGCGGTCAGCTCTTCGGTGTAGGTGGGGGTGTTGGCCTTCTCGTACATCATGAGATCGAAGGCTTTCTTCTTGGTGTCGAGCTTGGCCTGATTGGCCTGCTCGCGCTGAATGCGTGCGGTTTCCTGGTCCTTGATGACGTCGCCGTAGGACTGCATGACAGCTGCTGAGCCGATGAGTTGACCGCCGGCGTTGCCGTAGAACCCGCCGGAGCCGTACGGATTGTAGTACGGATTCGGGTAGTATTGAGCGCGGGCCACATTCGCGCTGGCGAGGCTCAGACCCACGATCATCAGACGAGCAAACCACTTGTTCATGGCGAACTTCTCTTTCCCTGTGATCCATGCAACCATCGGCATCGTAGCGGTGCACTAGCTGAAGTGCGTACCATGACGACGCAGCGTTTGGCGACGCGCGATCCGTCTAATTCTTCTTCGGCGGCATCGGCAACTCCCCCTCCGGCACCAGGCGACGGAAGGCGGCGATCGCTTGCAAACGTTCCGCTTCGGGGGCGGCGGCATCGTAGGCGATCTTGTTGCCCCCCGGCACCAGGCGAATCAGATGCCAGTGGGCCAGCTCGCGTGCCTCGATCTTCTTGTGGTTGAGGGCGCCAATCAGCACATCGTACGTTGCCGGCTGACGCAGCTTCGCCTCCTCGATGCCCCTCAGGAGGTAGAGCATGTTCTTCGCTTGCTTGGCGGTATAGCCCTGCTTCAGGAGGAATGCGTCCCAGCGTTCCGCCTGTCCCGGGCCGCGGCCGATCCAGTGACGCAGCGTCAGCACCGCCATGTCGCGCACGTCGGCGTGCTTGGGATCGCCGAGCGCCGATAACATGCCAGGCATGTCATCAAGGGCCCCCATGCACACGACCGCCGTCTTGCGTTCCTTCGGTTCGTCGCTCGAGATCAATTTGTCCAGCGTGTCCCGGATCGCGCCCGGCTTGTCGGCCAGCGGCTTGGCGCAATGGCACACCATTTCGAACAGCTCTTTCTCCTTCGCGCTGAACGGCTTGGCAAAGTCCGGCAGCTTTTCGAACCGCTGCACATCCACGCTGTGCGAGATGCTATCCCACATGTAAAGCGAGGCGCCGGGCGGAGCGGTCAAGCGAGTCGCCTGCTTGCCGTTGCTGACGACCGCGTCCCCTTCGAGTGCGAATATCAGCATCGTGACCACGGGGGCTTCCGATTTCAACGTCGGCGGGCCAGGCATATGCCGGCCATGCACCTCGATGCCAACGCGTGACTTGGGTTCAGGCAATGTGATTTCGAACACATCCTGACCGACGCGGAGCGCGACCTTGGCCTCGCCTGACTTCTTCGCATTGGCGATCACGGCGATGCCGCGCTCGAGGCTCACATCGAGGTCCGTGTCCTTGGGCACGTGAAAACGGGCGCGGGCCTCGAGCGAGGCGAATGGGCCGCGCTGCCCGACGTCGGCAACCAGCTTGACGTCAACCGCGCCATCGGGCGCCTGCAACTCGGCCCCGAACAGCGCGATCACCAGCTTCTCGGCGGGGATGTCGCTCTTCGGCTTGACCGCGTCCCACTTGCCGGGCTTTTCCTCGATCAAGAGCGCGCCGTGGACCGCATTGCAATGCACAGCCTTTTGGGCATGCACCGGGGCGCCGATCAGCAACGCAACCGCGCAAGGAAGGGCAAGACGCATGGTGCCTGCAAGGGATGGGTGGAAATGCATAATCGGGCCGTCAACGAGGAAATGGAAGCCATTGCTTTTCTGAATTGTAGGGGAATTGACAAGTACCGCAAGCAAAAATCTGAATGGCATGTACAATACGAACACTGCCAGAGAGGACCAACTTCATGCTGTTTCCACGCCATCTGACGCGCCGCGACATGCTGCAATCCTGTGCCACCGGCTTCGGCGCCGTTGCGCTCACCTCGCTCTGGGCCGAGCAGGCGACGCGGGCGCAGCGCAATCCCGATGCGCATGGCACTCACCATCCTTCGCGCATTCGCAATGTCATTTTCCTCTACATGGACGGTGGCGTCAGCCAGGTCGATTCGTTCGACTACAAGCCGCTGCTCGAACGCTATCATGGCCGGGACCCGCACAGCGTGTTCCGCGTCGAACCGACGCAGTTCAACAACGTCGGGCGCGTGATGATGTCCCCTTGGAAGTTTCGCCGTTATGGACAGTGCGGACAGATGGTCAGCGAGCTGTTTCCGCACATCGCCCGGCACGTTGACGATCTCGCCTTCGTTCACTCGATGACGTCACGCTTCCCGGAACACACGAGTGCCAACTATTTCTTGCACACCGGCTCCGGCTTGCAAGGCCGACCGAGCATGGGCGCGTGGATGGGGTACGGCCTCGGCAGCGAAAATCGCAACCTACCCGGCTTCATCGTCCTCAACGGTGGATTGATCCCGCCCGGCGGGCTCGACAACTTCGGCAGCGGCTTCCTGCCCGCAGCCTATCAGGGCTCCGTCTTTCGCCCGAGCGATCCGGCCGTCGCCAACATCCGCCCGCTCGAAGCCAATCCCGATCAACAACGCGGCAAGCTCGATCTCTTGCGCAGGCTCGACCAGGCCAACCTCGAACGCGTCGGCAATCCCGGCGAGATCGAAGCCGCCATCGCCAACGGCGAAACCGCCTTCCGCATGCAAGCTGCCGTCCCCGAGTTGATGGACCTGACCGGCGAATCGAACGCGACCAAAGACCTCTACGGCGTCAACAGCACCTTCAACGGCACTCGTATCTTCGCCACGCAATGTTTGCTCGCGCGGCGCCTGGTGGAACGCGGCGTCCGCTTCGTTGAACTGACCTGCCCCAGCATCGGCCACGACCGCTGGGACCAGCACGGCAACTTGCGCCGCGGTCACGAGGACAATGCCCGCGCCGTCGATCAGCCGATTGCCGCGCTGCTGCGCGACCTCAAGACACGCGGCCTGTGGGATCAGACGCTGGTGGTGTGGACCGGCGAGTTCGGCCGCACGCCGTTCGCGCAAGGCGCCGATGGCCGTGATCACAATCAATATGGCTTCACGCTCTGGCTCGCGGGCGGCGGCGTCAAAGGGGGAACCGCGTACGGCGGGACGGACGACTTCGGCTACAAAGCCGTCGACGGCGTGCGCGAGATGCACGACCTGCACGCCACGATGCTGCACATCCTCGGCGTCGACCACACCCGTCAAACCTTCCGCTTCGGCGGCCGCGACATGCGCCTCACCGACGTGCATGGCGAGGTCATCCACGAAGTGCTGCGCTAGCCGTACGCGCCGGCGACGGATTGGCTGCGTCCACGCATGCACTTCGATCATTTGCCATCACGCAATTTCCAGCCCACGCAGCGTGCCCGTGCTGGTGCTGAAGCGATTCGCCTCGATGCCGAGGCGTTGCAGCATGCTGAGATAGAGATTGCACAGCGGTGGCGGGTTCTGTGGGTCGAAGTGCAGATGCTGCCCGTGCCGGAATCCGCCACCGGCCAGCAGGACCGGCAGGTTGCGGACCGAATGGCTGCTGCCGTCACCAAGATTGCTGCCGAGATAGACCATGGTGCGATCGAGCAGCGTCGCGCCTTCCTCGCGCGACTGCCGCAGCCTGGCAAGGAAATCGCGCAGCACCCGCATGGTTTCCACCTCGACGATGCGAAGCTGCGCGAGCTTGGTCGGATCCTGGCCGTGATGCGACAG
>DASRSQ010000923.1:0-4291 GCA_035656475.1 Gemmataceae bacterium
CACCTGACGTGCTTTTACTGGAGTGCCCGCCTGTGCCTGGAGGGACTGGCCGCGGATCGGCCGGCAGCGCCGGCGGTCACCGCCTATTTCTCCTGGATCGGCCTCGGCGGCCTGTGCGGCGGCCTGTTCCAGATCGTCATCGCACCCTACCTGTTTCGCGATTACCTGGAATACACCTTCCTCGCGGCGCTGGCGTGCATGCTTCGGCCGGCCTGGCTGACCAATGGGCTGACCGATTGGCTGCTGGGCCTGATCGTGTTGCCTCGGGCGGAGCCCACCGCGCCGCCGACGCGGGGCAGGCGGCTCATGGCCCTCGGCTTCGATTTGGGGCTGGCCTTCGTGGTGTGCGTCCTGGCCGTGGGTCTGTTTCTGCTGCGAATGCGACATGGCAACGAGGGCCGACCGCTTGGCAATACCCCTCGCATTTTGGTGGACTGGCCGCTGATCCTGGCCCTGTTCATCGCCGTTCCGCTGATTGCCCGCCCCATTCGCTTCGGTCTGGCACTGGCCGCAATCGTTGCCTGGTGCTGGATCGGCAAGGACCTGTTCGGTGTCGAAACGGTAGTCTTTCGCGATCGCAACTTGCTCGGCACCGTGCGCGTGGTCGAAGACAAATCCTCAATGCGAATCATCGATCCGCTTCCGGGCGAGGTTGTCAGAGACCCGATGATACATCGCCGTCTGATGCAGGGAACCACCGATCAGGGAGGCTGTATTGCCGATCCGACGGCGCTCGCACGCTATCCGACTGCCTACTACCATCGCAAGGGACCGGTCGGCGTGGTCATGCGGCACCTCGACATGTATTCCGGCCCCCCCCAGACGAACTGGAGCGACGTCCGAATCGCCGCTGCCTTGGTCGGCCAAGGGGTGCCGCTCGGCGTCGGTAACCTGCCGCTCAATGCCATCGGCTGCGCCTGGTCCGAACCTCCCTATGCCATCGTTGGCCTCGGCGCCGGCACCAGCTTCGCCTACGCCCATCCCTATCAGTGGGTCGATGCCTACGAAATCGATCCGATCGTCGTCAAGCTCTCCACTAGGCCAACCCCGCTCTTCCATCACTTCCAGGCCGCTCGCAAACGTGGCGTCGCCGCAAACATTTATCAAGGGGACGGCCGCCGACTTCTCAGCAAGCAGAGAAATGACGGCTTCTATCACGTGATGTTCATCGACGCCATGAACTCCGACGCGTTTCCCGTGCACCTGTTTACGGAGGAAGCGATTCAACTCTATTTCCAGAAGCTGGCGCCCAAGGGGGTATTGATGGTGCATGCCTCGAATCGGCACGTCGATCTGCCGCCAAAGCTGGCGGGCACGGCGGCCAAGCTCGGCTTTGCCAGCCTGGCGATGCGCGACCATGAACCCGATCGCCAGCGGCTTGAGTATTCCTCCCACTGGGTGGCGATTGCCCGCAACGCCGAGACAATCGAGCGCTGGACCAGGCACGAACCAGAATTGGATCAGCGGCTGGAGATTCAACCGATCAACGTTCGGGGACTGGGCTGGACCGACGAGCATGCCAGCGTTGCCGCGTCCCTGCACCCGCGCCAGGGCTGGTTCGAGTTCCTCCTCGGCGTCCTGATCGTACTGCTCGCGTTCGGCGCCGTGCTTGGCCTGGTCGAAATGATTATCGCCATGCTACCGGAAACGCCTCGTTCCCAAACGCCGTTTGGGAACGAGGGCGGAGAAAGGAATTTCGGTTACCAGCAGCGCGGCACGCAAACGTACGTCTGATACGGCACCATCACGCAGTAACGCCGTACCGTCGTCACCTGCTCCTGCGTCACCACCGGCACGCAGCTCACCTGATTGACCACGCGGTCTTCCAGCACCCAGCGCCAGCAGCGCACGTTGTCCACGCGCTCCTGCGGCACATAGTCGTATTCGACACAACGTACTCGCGTCGACGTGATCTGCGGACACCAGCGCACCACACAACAGCAAGAGCATGGGTCCCACGCCAGCATCGGAACCATCGTCAGTGCCGGCACATCCCGCTCGACCTGCCGCGGCACCGGCGTGTAACACACGCGCCGCACCGAAGCCTGATACTCCTGCGGCACGCATACCTTCGTGTTCACCGGTGTCACCACCTGCCGATAGCTGACGCGCTGCACCACGCAAGGCACCTTCTCTTCGCGCCATTCGGGCCGATAGCACACCACCGGCCGCCATTCATAGGTGATGCACGGCACCGGACAGAACGGACCAATGTAGCACTGAGCAAATGCCGAGACAGGCGACAACAACAGAAGGGGAACGCACAAGATCGAGTACTTCAAGGCAATCCTCCAATTGCAATGGCCTCAAGGGCGCTGTCCCTTCAAATTGCCAAAACGGCGTGCCGTCTGCAACGGTAAAATGGGTAATTCAGGAAGAATTGTTCCGAAACTTCATGGCTGCAGAGGAGTTCGGCGAATCTTTGGGGAATCTGTGCACTTTCCGCACATGCCGGGCTGCCGGATTTGGCGACGTAAACAGCAAGCAAGTCGTCGCTTACGCTCAAAATGGTCCATGCTATTGATGACTGCGCAGTATTGTCGGGAGGGCGAGGCTCCTGCCGAGCCGTGAAGCCGCCGAAAGTTCATGGCTCGGCAGGAGCCTCGCCCTCCCGCGTATGTCATTGACCATGCAGCTGCCAAAAAGCCAAGGGCCTGGAGTTGCATTCAAGTTGACCTCGCTGGCTGCCGGGCGATAGACTAACGGTGGCCAAGGAGCGAGGTTCATTTCTTCTGAGGGATTCGGAACATGGGTTACAAGGTGGTGCTACTGGGGATCTTGCTTCTCTCTCCTCTCGTGTTTTACCCGCTGCTGCGCAGTTCCACCCCGCCGCCGTGCCACATTCCGGTGGATGGGCAATCGCGTGAGGTGCAGCAGGAAGAAAAGCTGACCAACGCCGAGCTTGCGGAACGCAAGCCGATCGAGTTTCTCGAATTCTGCCTGGCCGAGTACGACAAGAAGGTCACGACCGGCTATCGCTGCCATTTCCTCAAGCAGGAACGGGTCAAGGGCAAGCTGCGTGACTCCGAAAAGCTGCTCGTCAACTTCCGCGCCAAGCCGTTCAGCGTGCACATGTACTGGCTGGACGGCGCCGATCTGTGCCAGGCATCGCTTTATGTCGAGGGAGAGAACGACGGCCGGCTGCTGGCTCGTTCGATGCTGTTCGGCATTCCCGGTCCCGTGGTGAGCCGGCCGCTCGACGCGGCGGACGTGAAGGCCACGAGCCGATTCCCGATTTCCGAGTTCGGCATGAAAGCGGGCATGGAATCGACCCTTGCCAGCATGAAGAAGGCCAAGGAGAAAGGCACGCTGCACGTGCGCTACGAGGGGATCGAGAAGCTGGCCAAGGTCGGCGACCGCCCGTGCTACAAGCTGGTGCGCACGCCGTACGATCCGCCGGAAGAAGACAACATCATGACACTGACAATCTGGATCGATTGCGACCTTCTGATGCAGGTCGGCTCGGACCTGCGCGATGCGAACGGCGATCTGATCGCCGAATACTATTTCCGCGACATCGAGCTGAATCCGAAGTTCAGCGAGAAGCAATTCACGCGCGACGCGCTCTAACCATTTTGCAGCTTGGATCCGCCCTGATTTCGTGCTATTTTGGCAATCACCGCCAGGCCCCGGGATGAGCGCAGCGATTCCCGGGGGTAGCGCGAGGACCCAATCGAAATGCAGCTCCCGATTGAATGCCGAGCTTGCCAGGTGGCGAGCACATGCCAAGAATGGCAAGCACTCAGCCGACGCCGCGGAACGAAGGCGCTGCAGGATGCGTCTAAAATTTGTCGTCCGAGACCATTGACGAATTGACGAGGTAAATGTCCATGCGAAACCTGCTGATCGCCGGCTTGATCCTGTCCCTGGGCGCCCTGCTTCCGTTGGCAGAAGCTGGCAAGAAGAGCGCCGACGACGAAGACAAGGAAGGTCTCTACGCTTTACAAGAATTCATCGGCGGCTGGAAGGGCTCGGCCAATGACAAGGTCAAAGGCTTCTGGAGCGAGAAGTCGAGCTGGAGCTGGCGCTTCAAGGGCAAGGAACGTTGGATGAGCTTCGAGCTCGAAAAGAGCAAGCTCTACAAGGGGGGCGAGGTCCGCTGGCTGCCAGATAAGGAAAAATACCAGATCACCCTCACCGACAACGCCGGCACGAAAGCGATCTATGAAGGCAAGCTCAAGCGCAAGGACTATCTCATCGTCGAACGCGTCAATCCGGACACCAAGGACACCGAGAAGATCGAGATGACCCTGGTCGCCAACGGCGATCGCCTCAATTACAGCATGTGGAT
>DASRSQ010000924.1:0-3189 GCA_035656475.1 Gemmataceae bacterium
AAACTCCGAAAGGGCGACCTGGAATTGGTCCATAGCCGATTTAGACCATTTGATAGAGATCCCTGGCGGACCCGGTTCCTGAACAAGGAGGCGTGCAAGTCGGGTGTGGACCGGATCATCGTCGCAACCCAGGTTGTGGAAGCTGGCGTTGATATTTCGGCCGGATGTCTGATCACCGAGCTTGCGCCTTGGCCGAGTTTGGTGCAGCGCTTCGGACGCTGTGCCCGGTATGGTGGTGCGGGGAGCGTGCTGGTGGTGGATCGTCGCAAAAACGCCGAGGATGCGGCACCTTATTCCGCGCAAGAGCTCGAAAGCGCTTGGGAGACCATTCGGAGCCTTCAAGACGTGGGGATCAAGTCCATTGAAGCCCATGAGCGATCGCTGGAGGAAGCGGCGCGACAGCGGCTCTACCCTTATACCCCTGCGCATCTGTTGCTTCGCAAAGAGTTCGACGAGTTGTTCGATACCACGCCTGATCTGACGGGCGCGGATCTCGATATCAGCCGATTCCTACGCTCTGGCGACGATCGCGATCTGCAAGTGTTCTGGCTGGAAATCGACAAGGACAAGAAAGGCGAGAAACCGAAGAAGCCGCCGGAAGACTACAAAGCCCAGAGGCAAGAATTGTGTGCGGTGCCATTCTTGCAAGCGCGTGACTGGCTTTGCGAAAAAAACAAATCCAAACTGAAGGCCAGCAAGCGTGCATGGATGTGGGACTGGCTCGACGGCGACTGGATCGTGGCGACCCGCGAGGCGCTTCTGCCCGGTCGTGTAATCTGTGTGGCCGCTGACAGCGGTGGATATCGTCCGGATTGCGGATTCGCCGCGGAATCAACTGACTCCGTTCGTCCAGTCCCAAAGCCGGAGGCCCCCGGAGAATCCCAGGCACTCGAAGAAGCGGAAGACCAACAGGACGGCGAGATTCCTGGTGAGAAGTGGAAGACAATCGCATGCCACACTCAAGAAGTCGTGGACCAAACTCGGCAGATCGCCCTGGATTTGGACCTTCCAAGGAGCCTGCAAGAACTTCTCCAACTGGCTGCCGTCTGGCACGACTGGGGGAAGTCGCACCCAGCGTTCCAGAACATGCTGAGAAGAAAACGACAGGACGCGGACCCATTCAAATCGTACTTCTTGGCGAAGTCGAAAAAGACCAAGCCCTCGATTCGCGCAAGGTACTTCGCCGGCGAGAACGAAACCGATGAACGATGCGGCTACCGCCACGAGCTCGCCAGCGCACTCGGTCTGTTCGCTTTGCTGGACGTTTACGCGCCGAAACATGACGCCCTGCTCGGACCCTGGTTGGCCGTGCTGCAACAGATGAAGCAGTCCCCGCCGGAACGGACTCTGCCGCCTTCGACAACCCCGCTGATCCAGCGGTTGCTGAAGTGTAGCGCGGAAGAATTTGACCTCGTGGCGTACCTGGTCGCCAGCCATCACGGCAAGGTTCGAGTCGGCCTTCACGGGGCTCCGAAGGATCAGGATTACCGCATCAAGCAGGGTGACAAAAACGGCTTGCCGATCCGGGGCGTTCGCGAAGGGGACCGCTTGCCAAGCGTGGAACTGGTGCCTGGCGAACCGCCGATCCCGGAAGTTACACTGACGCTTGAGCCAGCCAAACTCGGCCTGTCCTCGAAGACCGGCATCAGTTGGCGGGAGAGATACATCGGCCTGATGGAGCGACACGGCCCGGCCGCGCTGGCCTTCCTCGAAGCGATCCTGCGGGCGGCCGACGTGCGAGCATCGCGGTTGACCACGAACGACCCAGTATTGGCAGCGGAGGGCAAGGCATGACCATCCACTTGCATACCCTCAAAGGCTGCTCACCCGCTCCGCTCGCAAATTATCTGAAGGCCCTCGGCATCTTGCGGTTGATTGGCGAGCAGGCCGACACCGAGACCCGCGGCTGGTGGGACGGCGAACGCTTCTGCCTGCTCACCAAACTGTCGAAGGAGGAACTGGAAACGTTCTTTCTGGAGAAATACGAACCGACGCCGTTGGTTGCGCCTTGGAACGGTGGCAGCGGTTACTTCAAGAAGGACAATCGAAAAGCGATCACAGCTATCACACAATCTCAAGCTGCTCGCTTTCAATCTTACCGACGAGCGATTGATCAGGCCGTGTCGATTTTAGATGGATTGACGGTCAAGCCGGACAAGAAACAGAAGCAGCGTATCCAGCGTGAGGCGGTGCTACAGTGGCGTGGGCAACATCAAACGTGGCTCGAAGCGGCCTACGTTCTGGATGAGCACCGCGACCCGACCTATCCATCATTGCTGGGAACGGGCGGAAACGATGGTCGGCTGGACTTTACGAACAACTTTATGCAGCAGTTGTGCTTGCTGTTCGATATGAATTCCAACCAAGGGATGCCGTTCACGCTAGCAGTCAAGTTGCTTCACGATGCTTTGTGGTCCCAGACCTGCAATTCTCTGGCTGGTGCATCGATCGGTCAGTTTCAACCAGGTTCCGCAGGAGGTGCAAATAGCTCAACGGGATTCGCGACCGGGAATCTGGTTAACTCCTGGGACTTTGTGTTGATGATGGAGGGAGCGGTTCTCTTCACCTCCAGGGCCACCCGGCGACTGGACCCCAACGCCTTCAGCAAGGCGAGTGCTCCGTTTGCCGTCCGTCCCCATGCGGCAGGGTTTGCAACGCCGGGTGCCGAGAAAGCTCAGCGTGGCGAACAGTGGATGCCTCTTTGGCGACAACCCGCAACGCTTTCAGAACTCGCGGCGACGCTTGGGGAAGCTCGGGTGCAACTCGATCGCCAACCCGCATTCCGCCCCATCGACATGGCTCGCGCGATCAGTCGACTCGGTGTGGCCCGAGGGGTTGAATCGTTCGTACGCTATGGCTACCTGGAACGGAATGGCCAATCTACGCTCGCCGTTCCTCTTGGGCGAGTTCAGGTTCGTCATCATCCACGCGCCTACCTGATCGACGATCTGGCCGCGTGGATGGATCGAATCCAACGCCGCAGCCGAGATAAAAATGCTCCTTCACGGCTAGCTCACGCAGAACGACGCCTTGCCGATGCCGTCTTCGCTGCCCTGACCCACGACCACACACACGAACGCTGGCAGGCCATTCTGCTGGCAGCAGCAGACATCGAATTGCTCCAGGCGACCGGTACCGGTATCGAAGCTGGCCCAATCCCCGTGCTGTGTCCCGAATGGGTTTCGGCTG
>DASRSQ010000925.1:0-4710 GCA_035656475.1 Gemmataceae bacterium
CCCCCTCCCGAGGATCCACCAGCGCACGCGTCATCGCCTTCACCGGCAGCGCCGGTGTGGGCAAAAGCTCCCTCATCGGCAAGCTCATCCCGATCATCCGCGCCACTGGCAAACGTGTCGCCGTCCTCGCTTGCGATCCGCAGTCGCCCCTCTCCGGTGGCGCGCTCCTCGGCGATCGCTTTCGCATGGGCAGCTCCATCGACGACGGCCTCTTCATCCGCAGCCTCGCCGCCCTCTCTGGCCACGGCGCGATTGCCGACCATGTCGATGTCATCATCCGACTGTGCGAAGCCTTCGGTTTCGACGTCGTCCTGATCGAAACCGTCGGCTCGGGGCAGGGGGATGTCGCGGTCCGCAATCTCGCCGACGGCGTCGTGCTGCTGTTGCAGCCGGAGGCCGGCGACGACGTGCAATGGGAAAAGGCCGGCATCCTCGAATGCGCCGACATCGTCGTCATCCACAAAGCGGATTTGCCAAGCACCGAACAGACCGCGGCGCAGGTGCGCATGGCTCTGGACCTGTCGCCATCCTGCCAGGTGCCGGTGCTGCGCGTGAGCACGAAGGCGAATCAGGGACACGCGGAACTCTGGCAGGCGATCGAGGCGTTGCCCTTGCGTCGCCAGCAGGCGTCGGCAGCCCGCATGCTGCTCCAGGTCGCGCTCGACGACTTGCAGCAGCGCTTCGACAACGCGGATGCCGCGCGCAACGCCGAGATCGCTCGCATCGCCGACGCCTGGCAGCGCGGCGACATGCCAGCCGCGGACGCGATACGCGCGTTGCAGCGCGTGTTGCTGGATCGCGCCTGAACTTCCATCGTTCGTCGGTTGCAGGAACGTCGTCCGAGCCGCGCCCGTCAGGAAGCGGGCCGCACGTCACGCGACACGAGCATCCAATGGCTGCTGAAATAAATGCGACGAGTTCGCATTCGAATAAGCAAACGTGAAAATCGATCTGCGAGCGATCGGCGTCCATCTTGCCAACCTGGCCTGGGTAGCGGTTCGCACGTTTTTTGACACGATGTTCGTCCTGACTTTGGCCGGCGCGATCCTGGCCGGCGCATCGTACTATTTCCTGCGCGAAGACAACTGGGCCTACGGCGTCCTCGCTGCCGCCGTGGCGCTGACCGAGGCGGTAGTCACGGGTATTTTCCTCGGCAGCAAGCGCGCCATCGCACTAGCCGCCGCGCATGGGCTGGGTGCGCTGCGCATCGGCCGCTCGCTGGTCAGACTCGTCTTCGAACGCATGCTCGGCATCGTCGACAGCCAAACCAAGGGAGAACGCGGCGGACGCATCGCGCAGACTCTCGAGCGCATTCCGCTTGCGAAGGTCGAATCGATCCTGAACGGCGCCGTCGTCTCGCTCACCGGCGACGCCGAGGGAAGCTGGTTGCGGCGAAAGATCCAGGCATACCTGCTCGAAGCGGTTCGCAAATACACGCTGGCGAGATTCCGCGAGGAAGACGCCCAGCACGGCGGCATTGACCTGCTCAAGGTGAAACACGAGTTGGAAGAGTCCGTTGACAACGCGCTGGTTCAGAAAGTGGTCGGCGGCCTGTGGATATGGACCTTGCTCATGCTCCTCGGTTTGCCGCTCACCGTCGCGGCACAGACATACATCTTGATCGCGCTCCTGCGTTGAAGCAGGCTCGCCAGTGGTCCGTTTGCATTGAGACGCTGATCATTCGGTCATTTCGGCATTTTCATACGTCCACAGCCGATTGGACCGGCGTGCTGACGGCTTCGATCTTTGCTTCGAGGCCGTCGATGCGGCGATGCAGGCCGGCGATGGCGTGGTCGAGCAGGGCGCAGCATTCCGCGAGTTGATGGATCATTTGCACGACCTGGCCGTTGACTTGCGATTGCTGACGCGACAGGACGTCGACGTAAGCGTGCTTGAAATTGTTGAGCAGCTTCTGCTTGATGAGGCGTTTCACCGGCGCGAGATGCCCCTCGGTGACGTCGATGTAGTCGGCCGGCAGCTCCGCGAGGGCCTGCGTCGCAGGCAGCGATTCCTGAACCGCGTCGAGGAACACCGTTGCTCCGCCGCTAATGTCCGGCCTGACGGTTGCTTCGACAAACATGGGCATCCGCGCGACAGACGATTTCATGCCGTTTCCCTCCAGCCACATCTCGATTTCGAATTCGCCCGGCGTTTCCGGAATCGTCATCGGCACTGCGATCATTTGCGTTCCGCCTGGCAGCAGCAAATCACTCAACGCCACCTCGGATCGCATCTCAGCGCCGCGAATCGCCCAGCGGATCATGCCGCGGCCCGGACCGTCCGGCGTCACGGCGACCGTGCCGGTGTTGCGGACACGCACCGGAACCAGCAGCGTTCCCGCGCCTGCCGACGTGCGACAGGCGGGCCGCAGCGGCTCCACGTGCAACTCGATGCGATGCGCTCGGGCCGGCTGCGTCAGCAGCTTCTCGATGAACTCCGCGAACCGCTGCTGCCAGCGCGGGCGAGCGAAGGTGTGAGCGCGCGCCACGCCGCGTTCGCGCATTTGGGTCGCGAGCGGTTGGTGCATCTGCTCGATGGCGGCAATGAGCGTGTTGGCGTAAGCCTGAGCAGAGCCGTAGTGCGTTTCGACGTAGCGTCGGCCGTTGGCGCCGAGTTGCTGCCGAAATGGTTCATCGCATCGCAATCGCTCAAGCGCGGCGGCGAAGCCGTCGTAGTCGCTGACCGCGTTGCCGCCGGCCGAGCGCGCAATCTGGTCCGCCAGCACAGCACAATCGCGATGCATGATCACCGGCGTTTCCTGCGTCCATGCTTCGAGCACGACCAGCGACAGCGACTCTTGCGTCGATAGCTGCACGAGCGCCATCGCCCCGGCGAGGATCGAACGTTTGGTCTCCTCATCGACCTGGCCGCGATCGCGGAGCCACGGTTCGCTCGGCAACGCGACATCTCCCTTGCCGACCAGGACGAGATCGAGCTGCTCCGGATGGCTTGCCTGGTAGCGTCGCATCCAGTCGAGGAGCAACGGCAGATTTTTCTGCGCGGAATACCGGCCGCAATATACGACGTACGGTCGCGATGACGGCACAGGCTCCGCTCGATCAAGACGGATGCACGTGCCGATCACCTGTGCGTTCGGATGATTGACACCGAGCCTGACCTGCGCGTATTGTTGCTCCGGCTCGCTGTGATAGAGGATGCCGCCGACACTGTTGTAAAGCCGCGGCCACAGCGCGAGCCGGGCGAGCGGTTCATCATGAAAGCAGGGGACCAGTAGCGTCTTGCTCGTGAACGCGCGAACGACATCCGCAGTCAGGCCGAACAGGTACGGGCCAACGAGGATCGCATCGAAGTCATCGCATCGCTGTCGGAGCGCGTCGAGGAGCGCGGCAGAATGGATGCTGTGTTGGAGGTAATGCCGTTCGTACTCGGGAGTGATATTGCCGTTGGCTTCGAGAATGGCGCGCACCGATTCGCCATGCGCGATCGAATCATGGGCGTCGATCGGGAAACAATGTACGGTCAGCCCGCCGATGCTCGTTGTCCCGGCCGGCACGTCGTTGCGCCAGCGTGCTTCGGCAGTCGTGCAGGTGGTGAAGACCTCAACAGCGTAGTCGGCATCCCGCAGGGCCTGGGCCATCGTCCGCAGCGATGTCTCGGCGCCGCCGACGATGTCCGGGCCGAAGCGGAAGCTGACGACGGCCACGCGCCGCGTGCGTTCCCTTGCCACAGGCCGCGCGAGCACTCGCTCCACCTGCGCCGCCAGGTCGCCAGCGTCATCCGGCACAAACGTGAGACCGGCAGCGCCGACGGTTTCCGGCAACGCGGCGCTGCGCGAGACCAGCACCGGCAGGCCCGACGCCATCGCCTCGGTCACCGGCACGCAAAAGCCTTCATGCAACGATGGCGCAATAAACACTTCCGCGCTGCGATACGCCCGCGCCAGCTCCGCATCGTTGAGTTGGCCGAGGAAATGCACGCGCTGCGCCACGCCGAGCGCGAGCGCAACTCGCCGGCAACGCTCGGCCTCCTCGGCGTAGACATCCTTGCAATCGCCGACGATCACGGCATGCGCGTTGGGCAGCTTCGTCAGCGCCTCGATCAGCAGCGACACGCGCTTGTTGCCGGCCAGGCGGCCCACGTAGAGCAAGATCGGACCGTTGATGCCAAGCCGGTCGTGCAGATAGTTGTCCTGATTGTTCGGCTGAAAGAGCGACGTGTCCACGGCGAGCGGCAACGTTGTCGTATGCGATTCCGGAAACGCAATTGCGTCCAGCAACTCACGGCGATTGGCGTCGCTGATCGTCAACACGTGATCGGCACACCACGCATAACCGCGGCGGCGCAGGCTGAGGTGCAAGCCTTCGCGCTTCGGCTCATGCCAAAGCGACGGCGGCGTCACGCCGAGATAGTCGAACACGAGCCGCGGCCCAGTCCCGGCAAGCATCGGCAGATACTGCAGCAGCTCGTGATATTGTCCGTAGATAGCGAAGACGATGTCTGCATGCCGAAGATATTCCCACAACGATCCGACGTTGCGCGCCTCGGCGGCCTGCTCAGTGCACTCTCGCAGCTCCGGATGCAGGCGACGCATCTCCTGCACGAAGACGCGCACCTCGGCGCCACGTTCCTGGAAGAAGCGGACCTTTTCCGCGATGTGGTTGCCGACCGCGTTATGGATCTGCGCGTTGTGGGAAAGCAATGCCACGCGCATGAGGTTCCTCCGTGAACAGATACGGGAGGGCGGGGGGG
>DASRSQ010000926.1:0-2648 GCA_035656475.1 Gemmataceae bacterium
AAGCCCGCGAGCTTCGCCGGCGGCCTGTTCGCCCAGCCCTCCAACAGCGGCCACGTCAGCGCCAGCACCTTCACCGCCATGCCGATCCTGGAGACGAAGGTCGGCTACCAGGTCACGCAACGCCTGCGCGCCTTCGTCGGCTACGACTTCCTCTACTGGAACGGCGTGGTGCGTCCGGGCAACCAGATCGATCGCAACATCAACCTGTCGCAGGACCCGATTCTCGGCGCCACCAAGGGCGTGCAAGCCGGACCGATAGGTCCATTGCCACGCTTCGACCGCTCCGGCTTCTGGGCCCAGGACATCAACTTCGGCGTCGATTTCCGTTTCTGATTCGCGCCACAAGCATGATTTGCCACAGAAGCACGGCGCGGCAAAGCCGCAACCAAATGCAATTATGCAATGTGTGGTCAGGAAATGATTCGCATCCATTGGATTCACGGGCTGCATGGGTTCCGGCCCACTCCTCACGGGCGCGGCTCGAATCGTGTCAGCCAATGGATGGTATTTGCAACAACTGAATTTCGTCCTTCAATTTCGGACGACTTGTTCCCAGCCGGGCGCGCGGTTAGGATATGGATGGAAATCCTACCCGTTTGAGCGTTCACGTGAAGCAACCCGCCTTTGTGCAACTGGTCGCATTGACCGATGGGCCGAATATCCCACTTGACAAGCCGATCGTCCTCATCGGCCGGCATCAGGAGTGCGATATTCAGATCCCGTCGCGCAAGATTTCACGCCGGCATTGCTGCATCGCCCAGATCAACGATCACTTTGTCGTCCGCGATCTCGGCAGCACCAACGGCATTCGCATTAACGGCGTTCGGATCCTCGAAGGCAACCTGGAGCCCGAGGATGAGCTGACTATTGGCAACGTCCGCTATCAGCTCAAGGTGGGCGCGGAGCCGGACAATATGGCGCACGCGATCCGGGCGGGGACGCCGGTGAACGGTCGCCGCGTCGATGAGCAGGAGTCGCGCGAAGAGCCGATGGCATTGCCGGACATGTCACTGTCGAAATCGGTGCCGCAGGGCAAGCCGGCCACGCCGGCGAAGGCTCTGTCGCTACCGGTGCCGGACAAGATCGACCGGGTGCCGCTCGATCCGCCGTCGCAGTGATGTGCATTAGCTTGCGGGGACAGCGGGAGGGCGAGGCTCCTGCCGAGCCGATAGCTTCGGACGACTTGCCCTGCGAGCTGTTTTCAGCGGATTCAGGCTCGGCAGGAGCCTCGTCCTCCCGACCTGGACATCAATAGCTTGCGGGAGTACTACTTCCCTTCACCTTGCCGCGCGTTTCCAGGTAGCCATTCAACTGATCCGCCGTCAGTGCAACCGGCGCTCCCGCGGCGGGAATCTCGATGTGAGCGCTCCACAGGATGCCGTTCGTCAGGAAGCGGCGATAGCCTTCCTCCGCGAAGCTGGCGTGCAGATGAGCTCCCGTGAACGCGAAGCCGCGTCCCTTGTCCTTGCGCTCGAACGCCCATGACACGATTGCGCCGTCATCGAGCTTCGCATTGGTCGCCTTCGGCGACACCGTCCGCAAGAGCGGCGTCACGCCTTGCATGCCGTCGACGAAACGCAGCTTGTACAGCCAGCCGTCGTCGATCTTGAATGGCTTGACGCCGCGCGTGATCGGATGCTCGGGGAATTGCTTGAACTCGCTGATCCAGTGGGCCCGCTGCGACGGCCCCTTCTCAAAGGCGGCGCCAACCCAGCTTCGCATCGTCGGGCCGCGATCTTTTGGCACATCGACACCCTGATGCAGCATGACGATGCCGGCGCTCTGGGCGAGCGCGTCGATCTGCTTGAGTCGATCGCCTTTGAGGATGGGATGCTTGTCGCCGCCGTCGAGGAAGAACACGATCGCACGCGCATCCTTGAAGGTGGCCGGATCCTTCGGCCAATCGAGCGCGAGCACGGGAAAGACGCCCGGCGTTTGCTTGACGAGGTCCATGAGGAGGGCACAGCCACCGATGTATTCGTGCTCGCCCGGCTTGTAGAAGTTGGAGCCGGCGAGGAAGACAATCTTGGCAAGCTTCGTGTCCGGCGGTTGTTGCTCGAGCGTGATTCCTTTTGGAAGCTTCGTCGTCTTCTCACCGGCGTGAATCGGCATGACGCCGAGTAGCAATAACCCCGCGAGGGGAACAAGGAAGTATCTCATCGCAGCTCCTTTCTTGGAGCCGATCCTACACGGGTTGCTGAGTACTGACAAGGGAGGGTGAGGCTGCACGCGAATCGCTCGCGAACCGTAGCGAGCTTGTTGTTGAATTATGGCCGAATCGCTTTCTCGGCGCCACCCGTCAACTCGATGGCAACGGCTCGCTGACGATTCTCGCCGCCGCGCCCGTCAGGAAGCGAACCGGCATGTCATGCATTCGCGTGCAATGGATGCCGGTGCGCTTACAAAGGGCGCGGCTCGCGCTAATTCCGCGTCACCGTTTCATCGAGATTGAGCAGCAAATTGGCAATCAGCGTGTATGCCGCCAACTCCGGCTCCGCAAGACCGGGACGAATCGGCGCATCGCCAACGCGCAGCGCCTTTGCGGCCGAGGCGGGATCTTTCTGGTAGCGCTCCGAGAATTGCGTCAGCGCCTGTGTGACAATGTCCAGCTCCAGAGGCTCCGGCGAGCGCGACAGCACGACGCGATA
>DASRSQ010000927.1:0-4790 GCA_035656475.1 Gemmataceae bacterium
GGCCGGGTCCCCTTGATGGGACGTGTTTCAACTTCGCCATTCTGCACGCGCAGGAAGCGTTCGGGCGAGGCGCTGAGGATCGCGAAGTCGCCGAGATCGAAGTAGCCCGCGAAAGGGGCGGGGTTACGCGTACGAAGTTTATCGTAGACCGTCAGCGCATCCGCAGGGACCGGCAGCATCAGTCGCTGGGCGATGTTGACCTGAAAACAGTCGCCGGCGCGGATGTATTCGATGGCGCGCGCGACTGTGCGAAGATAGGCGTCCCGGTCGAAGTTGCTGGTCAGGCCTGGAAAATGGGGCACGGGAACCTGCGGCGTCGCCACGGGTGCGCGCGATTCGGCCTTGGGTGTTGTCCGGACTTGTTCGCGTTCCAGCAGGCGGCGGACCTGCTCTGCACGCGCTGCCGCGCGTTGCAGGCGTCGGCGCGAGTCGATTTCCGGATAGCCGGTCGATATCAGCCACGCTTGATCACGCGCCTCGTCGAATGCGATCACCCAATCGTAGATGCCGAGCGCACACTCAGGAATCGCGAAGTCGGCAAATGTCGGTCGTGGCAACACCTCGATGTGATGGCAGAGGTCGTAACTGAACAGTCCAGCCGCCCCGCCTTGAAACGGCGGTAGGCCGTCGATGGGCTCCAACCGAAATTTCGCTAATCGACCCGCAAGTACGTGCAAGGGATCCGCGACACCAGCGAATGCACCGTCCTCGCTGATCCAACCGCGATTCGATGTCAAATAGCACGAGGGATTGGCAGTAACGTAGGAATAACGGCCCAGCTCGGAGACTTGTGAACTATCGAAAAAGTGAAGATGCTTTTGATCGGCCAGGCGGCGACAGACTTCCCACGGAGTCAACCCGGTCAGCGGTTCAACGAGTGGTTCGGTTCGCGGCGTGTCAAGAACGCGGCCCATATCACCATTATATGGGCCGGCTCATGGCGCCCGGCATGGTTCGACGCGGATGGCGAGAATGATCGTCTCCCCCTTGGCCGTCTTGCACGGCGTCACGATCGGCAGGAACTTGCCGCACACTGACTGGTATTCCAGCTCGCTCATCTGTGGCGGCTTGATTTTGAGGCTGACGCGATTGTCTTTGTCCGCGCCGTGGTTGATGACCATGTCAACCTTCCTCTTCTCCGCGCACATGAGCGACACCTTCTCGTTCGGCTTCAGCGAACGCTGTTCCTGCGACTTGATGCTGAAGCTTTTGAGGTGAGGATGCAGCTTCTGGATCTCGGTCGCGACCGCCTTCAGGCGCTTGTCGACGTGGTTTCCCTCCTCGCTGGCGAGGATGACAACCAGCGTAACCTTGACCGGGTCCTTCTCGTCCCAGCAATCGCCGGCACAAACTGCGCCCGCCAAGGACGTGAAGAGAAGCAGCAGCGATGTTGTACGAATCAGCACGGCAAACCTCGCTCAATCAGCACGAGCCCAGATCATCGGGCGATATCCCGGATACTGACGCACATTGATACGCGGGCACCTGCATTCGATGCAGACCTCGCCCGAATCCGCCAGCTCCAGCGGACCGCTGACCGGAAATGTTCCGACGACGATCGCACTGGTGTCTTCGCCTTCGAAACGCGTGATCGTCACATCCTCCGCCGACGCCACCTGCATCACTTCGAAATCCTCCAACGCGGGCGTCGGCGTTGGCCTGGGCACGTTGACCAGCTGCTGTTCGCCCGGCCGCGTCGAACGCCAAGCTCCAACGCTCAAACCAACCAGGATCAGAACACTCGCCGCGATCAGGCCGGCGGTCAGCCACGGCCGGCGTCGCGGCGCCGGGCGATGCACGTCGATCCCGGCGCGGACTTGTTGCCAGGCGGCCTCGCTCGGCTCGGCCGGCGTGGTGTCGCGCAAGAGCTTCTTTAGATCGGCCCACTCCTCGGCGGCTTCGGGATGCGTCACCAGCCAGGCCTCAATGCGGGCCCGCAGGTCAACGCCGCTCAACTCGCCGTCAAGGTATGCGGACAATTGCTGGGGATCGGGTTGCCAATCGTTCGTGGGCATGGGAGGGTTCATTGAGGTTTCACCGCCGGTTCTAGCAAAACACGCAGGCGCTGGCGGGCGTAGTAAAGCCGGCTCATCACGGTGCCGATCGAGATTTCCAGGGAATCCGCGACCTCACGATAGCTCAACTCCGCTTCGGCGTGCAAGACGAACGTCTGCCGTTGCGCGGGCGGAAGCTGGGCCAGGGCATCCTGGAGTTGGCGGCGCATATCGAGCCGTTCAAGCTCGCGCGCGGGGTCGGGTTGCAGTAGCGGTTCGGCTTCTTCGCGGAACTTCGGTCCGAGGCCATCCAGGCTCAACACCTCACGCCGCGACCGCTGTCGACCGAGGTCGAGAGCCGCGTTGCTCACGACGCGCAGGAACCACGTCTTGAACGAGCTGCGTCCCTGAAAGCTCGGCAAATGGACGAGCACCTTGATAAAGGCTTCCTGCACCGCATCGAGGGCGTCGGCTTCATTGCCCAATAGGCGATGGGCCACGCGATACGCCACGGCGCGATAGCGTCGGAACAGCTCATCCAGTGATGCACGCTCGCCGTCGATGGCCTTGCGTAGCAAGGCATCATCGCTCAGGCCGAACGGGTCGAATCCAAGGCCCATGCAGGTGGCGATCTCCATCCATAGCTAGAGACGTTGCCCCGAGCCGCAGTATTTGATTTTAGGCGAGTGAAACGCGAGTGTGCAAGGACTTCGTCAAATTGCGTGCAAAAACCGTAGGGTGGGTCGAGCAACGCGAGACCCACCATCTCTCGCGTTGACAAGATCTCATTCCCATTCGGGATCATGGTAATCCGCGCAGGGATCGTCGCTCCCCCGGTTGGCAGGATAAATCCCTTGTTCCACGAAGCGATGAAAGGTCGACCATGGGTAATCGCGCACGCAGGCTACCATTCCGTGCTTGACTGGATTCCAGTGGACGTAATCAATGCACCTGTTGAGATCGTCCTGGTCGATGCACGTGTGCTCCCAAATCGACGTTGCCAGACCGCCCGCTCGGATTTACGCAAACGCGAAGTCGTTGTTGGGCCTTCCGTGCCGCCGGCTGCAAGATGGGCGCGTGTGAAGCCCTCTTTTGACCTGCCGAATCCGCGTCGAATAGTCGTCGTCCCCCGGTGGCAAGGTCCAGATGAAATGAACATGGTCCGGCAACAGAACCATCGCCTCGATCGAGAATGGTCGCTTCGCTTTGACGATTTGCAGCGCGTCACGCAGTAGTTCACGTGATGTCTCACGTTCAAACAGAGGCTCGCGCTCATGTGTCACGAGCGTGAAAAAATAGGTTCCACCCGGAACGTAATGGCGTCGGTAGTTGGGCACGTTTATGCTTCGGTTGGGTTTCGTTGCCGAAAATCCAGCGTCCGCGAGGGATGGTGGGTCTCGCGTTGCTCGACCCACCCTACAGGATCATTTCCCATCAACATCCAGGCAGTAGATATTCTTCTGATCGCGCAAATACAACCGCTTGTCCGAAATCGTCGGCGACGTGCGGCATCCCGGCGCCAGGTATCCCGCGACGCGCGCGACTTCCTCGTACTTCATCGGGTTTGCCTTCACGAGCAGCAGGTCGCCTTTCTTGGTCGTGATCCACAGATGGCCGTCGGCTAGGGTGACCGCGGCTTTGCCGATGCCTTTTTCGGACCACATCAGTTTGCCGGTTTTCCAGTCGACGCAGTTGAGGTCCATCTTCGTTTCGTTGAATTCGTTGGCGACGCCGAAGAGGTAGCCGTTGTGCTCGACGGAGTTGGCCCAGTAATTGATCATGACGCTCTTGGGCCCTTTGCTCTGCCAGGCGATTTCCGGGGCGGCGGCGGACAGCTTGAACATGACGCAGCCGTTGCCTTCGCCGGTGCTGACGAAGAGCAGGTCCTTGCCGATAAGCAATGGCGTGCAGATGTTGCAGTCGTACTCGGTCGGCCACGCCACGCGCCACAGCTCAGCGCCCTTGTCGGGGCTGACGGCGAGTAGGCCGGTCGCGGTGAAGAAGATGATCTGCTTCTGCCCGGCGACGTTCACCGCCATCGGCGTGGCATACGCGGCCTTGTCGTCGCCGGTCTTCCAGACGAGCTTGCCAGTCTTCCTGTTGAATGCAGCGACGCCCGCGCCCTTGCCGCCGGGGATCGCATAGACGAGGTCCCCGTCGACGAATGGCGATGCGGACAGGCCGTAGGTTGTCGCCTTGCCGCCGAACTCCTTGAGCAGGTTGATCGACCAGGTGATGTCCCCTTTTTCCGCGTCGAGGCAGGCGAGCAGGCCACTAGGTGAATACACGTAGACCGAGCCGCCTTCGATGGTCGGCGTGGCGCGCGGGCCGTTGCCGAAGGAGTTCTTGTAGAGGGGTGCGATCTTCGTTTCCCAGAGCTTGGTGCCCTTGGCCGCATCGAGCGCGAGGACGTATTCGGCTCCATCATGCTGCACCTGCGTGATCGCGCGTCCCTTGGCGACGGCGACCGTCGAATAGCCTTCGCCGCCGGAGTGTTTCCAAAGCAGCTTCGGTCCGCCCGCGGGCCATTTCGTCAGCAGGCCCGTTTCGGGGGACGAGCCGTTGCCCTTGGGGCCCAGCCAGTGCGGCCAGTCGGCGGCGAAGGTCGGTGTTGTGGTGAGGACTGCAAGTGTAATGGCGACAAAATGCTTCTTCACGGGTTGGACCTCCTGATGGGATTGGCGAATTCCAACGAGTGGAATCAAGATGCGTTCCGAGCCGCGCACGTTAGTAAGCGGCCAGAATCCATGGGATTCGTGTGCCGCGTGAGGTGCGGCCCGCTTCCTAACGGGCGCG
>DASRSQ010000928.1:0-11255 GCA_035656475.1 Gemmataceae bacterium
GCCAGCCGTGCTTCTTGAACCTTGCGAACCGTCTCCGGCGCGTGCAGGCAAGCGGCAATGGGGTGCGAGTCGCCGCCGATCACGGGCTTCTGAATCTTCCCGTCGGTCGGCCAGGTGAGGAAGCCAGGGTTGAACTCGGTCGGGTTCGGCGGCATGCCGTTGTTCTGCAGCGTCTCCTCGACGCTGTTGTACCAGGTGCCGACCTTGCAGATCTTGCGCGCTTGCTCGGCCGTCGCCACCTTGCGGCCAAACGCCTTGCAGAGGCGCACGATCATCTCGATCTGCTCGACCGTGGTCGCACGCTTGCGGTCGGGGCCCCAGAGATTGTCCTCGTTGCCGACACGTACGTGCTGGCCGAGCACGACGGCCATCGCGGAGATGGAGAAGAGCCCGCGCATGCTGGACCAGAAGGTGTTGACGGAGCCCTGCGGAATGCGCTGCAGGAAATGCATCAGGTCGAACGGGTTCCGCCCAAGGGTGCCGCCGCCGTAGGCGCACAGCGCCATGTTGAGCGGGCCCATGTACACACCGGCGCGGATTACGCGCTCGATGAGTTCCCACTGGTGAACGTGCCCGGGAACGAAGTACGGCAGGATGCCATTCTTGCGGAGGCGTTTGAGGTGCTCAACGTAAAACTGTGGCGTCGAATCCACCACCATCCCCGACCAGGCCGCCTGAACCTTCGGGTCATCCATGTGCGTGCCCTTGACGTCTTCTGGGGAGAACGCCGCGGAAATGTCCCAAAGGGTAGTGCCGGTCGTGACCGTCACGAACTCCGGCTTGGGGTCCAGCTCCGTCAGCATGTGGCGGGTGTCGTAGTCGAGCCACTTCGCCTTGGCATCGGAGGTGTGTGGCGCGAATGAAATCGAGCCGCCGACCTGGATGATCATCTCCGGGACGGCGTCCTTGACCCGCTTAAGCAGGTAGTTGTACTCGTCGAAATTGGTGGACCCCATCCCAGTGATGGGGTTACGCACGTGGAAGTGCAGCATGGTGGCGCCGGCCTTGTAGCAGTCCACCGCCGCCTTGACCTGTTCGTCCCAGGTGACGGCGATGTCCGAGGCATCGCCCGGCAACCACGCGGGGCCGTAAGGGGCGGCCGTGATAATCAACGGCGGCATGTACTCAGGAAGAATCGAATTTTCAGTGAAGTACATTTACCTTCTCCTATCGATGGGAATTGGCGTGCCCGGAGCGACGTTGCTCCAAGCGCCTCAAAAGGTCATTCGTTATCAATGCGGTTCCGGCATCGGAAACGCGCTGGCATCAGCCTGCCAGATGGCAAACATGTTGCCTTGCGGGTCGGCCACCACCGCGTACCATGCCGTCCTCGGCACCGCCGCTTTCGGCCGCAAGACCGATCCGCCGAGCCGCTGCACCTCGGCGAGTGCCGTGTCGATTGATTCGACGTGAACGTAGTGGACCCAACTCCGCGGTTCCGGAATCGGGCGATAGAGCAAACCGCCGGAGATGCTCTCAGATTCTTCGGAACTGGTTCTGACACGCCAATAATCGAGGCCAGGCAACTGCTCAATCTGCCAACCCAGCAGATTGCGGTAGAAGTCCGCCGTTTCGCCGGCTCCTCGGCGTAGATTTCGAAGTGGGTCACGGCAGATGCCATTTCTGTTTTCCTTATGGTGGTGACGGACCAAACCAATCGAACGTCACGCAACTTCACGCAGCCCTCGTTCAACGGCCAAGCTGCTGCAATGCGGCGCGCAGCGGGCTGCTGGGAATCTGGATCATCCCTCCGAACGGACGGTCGAGCTCCAAGATCAGGAAAACCGCGCTGGAGATCGCCAGTGCGCACACGATGAGGGAAAGCAGTGTCGTCGCATTCCGCGGTGCGAACAGGGCGAAGCTGCCGAGCAAAAGCACCATCCAGACGACCATCACCACGAGAAACGCCGTCGGGATCGAACTGCCTTCTCGTTGCGTGAAGAGCTGCCAGCGGAGCTGCCCCGTATCGCCGTAGGACTTCAAAGCTTGCCCTTGCAACGTGCGCTGGGCGTCGGTCTTCGGCTCCAGGGCCACGATCCGCTCGTACAGCTCCTGATAGTGCTTCACGGCCTTGGTCTTCGCCTCGGAATGCTCCGCCTTAGTCGATTCATCCGGCCAATTTTCTCGCAGGACATCCGCCACTGCCGTCCGAAGCAGCTCACGCGTCGTTTGCGTTTCTTTGCCGTAAAGGGCGAGGGACCTGTCCAGCACGATGATGTTGGCGGCGAGCTGGGAGACGCCGGTTCGTTGCGTGTCGAAGGAGCTTTTGGCGGATGCGATCAGGAGGCTGAGGACCAGGGCCGTCATGGTCGCGATGAGCCCCATGGTCAGCTTGACGATGTCCCTGGATTCGTTGCTGAGATGGTGCTCGGGTAGGCGCGATCGCACCAGCAACCCGAGCGCGGCGCCTGCCAGCACGCAGGCGAAGGTAATGCCGCTGATTACGAATGAATCCATGAGTTCAGTTCCTCTTTTGGGAGCAAATCGCCCTTGGCTGCAGCAATTAGTCTTCCCCCGGACTTAGTCCATCGGCCCTGGTGTCCCTGCGATCGAGCACGCCATGGACCGCGTCCAGCAGCTGACGGTTGTCACAAGGCTTGCGAAAAAAGCCCACGGCTCCCAACGCAAACGCCTTCGTGCGGGTCTGCTCGTCTTCATGAGCGGTGATCACTAACGCCGGCTTGGGGCTGTCCGTGTGAAGTTTCTCCAGCAATTCAAGCCCGCTCATCCCCGGCAAGCGCATGTCAATCACGAGGCAAGCGAAGTTCGCCCCGTTGGGAGAAGCCAGGTACTCTTCCGCCGCGGCGAATAGCGACACGTCGAGACCCGCCGTTCGAAAAAGTCGCAGCAGCGCCCCGCGCACGGAGACGTCATCGTCAATGACCGCAACAAGGCGACGAGGACTTTGCACAAGACGCCCTCAGGAATGCCGCCGAAGATTCAGCGAGCCGTGGGGAAAATTACGACGAGCCTGTCAGGGGGAACACTAGACCTTGGTCTAGGTGGGAAATTCGAGGTCAGGCAGAATGGCCCTGGTCTTTTGCGCGAAGTGAACGAGATCGGCGATGGAATCGAGCTGCAGCTTCTGCATCACGTTGCCGCGATGTAGTTTCACCGTCTGCAGGCTGATGCGCAGACGGGAAGCGATGTTTTTGTTTGCAAGCCCCGCGGCAACGAGAAGGAACACCTCGCGTTCACGGGGCGTCAGGGCGTCGATCAGCGGCTTGATCCGCTGCGCCTCCTTCTGCTGCGCGCGGTGCTCCCGATCGCGGTCGAGGGCCTGCCGGATCGCCGCCAGAAGCTCGCGATTATCGCACGGTTTCGGCAAGAAATGCACAGCTCCTGCGCGCATCGCCTCAACCGCCATCGGGACGTTACCATGGCCGGTGATGAAGACAATTGGGAGTCTCCAGTCGCGTTCCTTCAATTCCCTTTGGAGATCGAGTCCATTCAGATCGGGGAGCTGCACATCAAGGACGAGGCAGGAGGGTGATTCGCAATTCGGGTGACTCAAGAATTCCTGGGCAGTAGCAAACGAAACCAAACGAAGTCCGGCCACCCGAAACAACCGCGCTAGCGCCCGGGATACCGACGGATCGTCATCGACGACGTAAACCACCGGCGTCTGGCTCATGGCTGACCCTCTGACGTTACCGGTAGCCGGAGGTGAAACAAAGTGCCGCGCTCGATGCCCGGGGTGGCCCAAAGATTACCACCGTGGGCTTCGACAAGGGATCGGCTGATACTCAGGCCCAGGCCCAATCCCTTGGCCTTCGTTGTGAGAAATGGAATAAAGACACGTTCACACGCCTCTTTGGTGAGCCCGACCCCCGAGTCTTGAACGGAAACGCAAACCCAGCTGGCGTCGTTTCGCCACGTCCGGATCACGACTTCGTTTGAGCCCACGCCAGGTTCACTCACGGCCTCGACCGCATTAAGAAGCAAATTGAGGAGAACCTGCTGCATCTGGACGCGATCGCAAACCACTGAGACGCCATGAGCCTCGGCGCAAATCTGCAACGTGGCACCCTTGCTGACCGCCTCCCGATGGAGCAAAGGGGCGAGTTCTTCGATCACTTCGTCGAGGCGGACCGGCGATCGGCGCGGCTCTTCCTTTCTGACCATGCCGCGGATGCGCGCAATGACCTCGCTCGCCCTACGGGCGTCGGCCCAAATATCTTCGAGCGCCTTTTTCACCTCTTCAAGATCACCCATGCCGAGTAGGTCGAGAGCCGTCTGAGAATTGCTCGCGATGGCGTAGAGCGGCTGGTTAACCTCATGCGCGATGGATGTTGTGAGGTGACTGATTAGTTCCAGTCGTGTGGCGTGGGCCAACTCGTTGCGAAGGCTCGTAGCTTGCTGAGTGGCCTGACGTAACGCTTCATCGGCCCGTTTGCGAGCGAGCGCGTTGGTGAAGATGTCGCCCACCAATCGCAGACGCTGGACCAGTTCATCGGGCCATTCGCGCGCCGAGCGAAAGGAGGCGAACCCAATTCCACCCACGACAGCGCCCGTCACTTTTAAGGGGATTGTCAGATTGGATTTTAACCCTGTTTTCGCAGCAAACTCCCATTCACGGACCGCTTCGGCCGGCAAGTCCTCTGGCAGACGGAAGACTTCCCCTTCGTGTACCTTTTTCGCATAGAACGGGAATTGCGATTCAAGGATGACCCGCGGAGAGGGTGGCACTCCCGGCACCTGATAGGAATGCGTGATCGCCAGCCCTTCGGCCGATAGTTCTCCCAGCCCGCTGCGATCGAGATCGAGGAATTCCACAATTTGCTTCAGACCCGACTCAATGTGGGAATCAACCTCGGCCGCGGAAACGTTGACAAATGTGGCCGAGAGGTTCGCCAATAAGGTCTCGAAACGCAATCGCTCCGGCCCAGGCAGAATAGAAAACGGCATGGGCTCGATCGTGCTCGCATCTTTTACACCGGGGCCATTGACTGGCCCATCAATCACTACATGGGAATAACTCACGGGCAGCGAACTCCGAGCGACTACGAGAAGTGGACCCGATGCTTCGGAACACCAGAGCGACGGCGAGAAGGACCGGCACCTGAGCCAGGAAATAGGCTGTCGCGAACACTGCGAACTCGACGCGGCCAAGGACCGTCACGGCGATCGCCGTTGCGATGCCGACGTTTCGCACCACGAAGACCATTCCAACCGTGAACCGCTCTGCCGTCGGGGCGCCGCTGACCCAACCGGTTCCCCATCCCGCCGCGAAGGTCACAGGGGTCAGCAATCCTACCGCCACGGCGATGTCGGTGAACCAGATTGCGAACTGTTCTGCCTCCTGAGCGATGATCAACCCGAGCAACCCGACCAGTGCCGCGACACTGATGGCGAGCATGCCGCGCCCGTGGCGTCTGGTAAAATCCGGCCAGCGGAAGCGAATTCCCATGCCGAGGAACACGGGTAGGGCGAGTAAGATAACCAACTGACCGGTCAAGACACCTAAAGGTACTGGGGCAGAAGTCATCTCCTCGAAGGAGGCTTGCACAAAACTCAGCGCCAGCGGCGTGGCAATCAAGGCCGCCAGGCACGACATCGCGGTCAATGTCACCGACAACGCAACATTGCCGCGGCCTAGATAGGCGTATACGTTCGCCATACCCCCGCTGGGGCACGCCGTCACCAGCAGCACGCCCCAACGAATCTCCGGTTGCAGGTCGACGTACCGAACAAGAAGCCAGCCCGTGACTGGCAACAACAACATCTGTCCCAAGATGGCCGCGACGACTCTGCCAGGCTGACGAGCGACGCGGCGAAAGTCATCGCTCGTCAGCTCCGTGCCAACGACGGTCATCGCAACAAACACCAGGATCGGCACACCGACATCGACGACCGCCTTCAGCAAGAAATCTCCCTTGAGAAGCTTTCGCCCCACGTCGATGTGCAAAATGACCGGCCGTGAAAAGTTCTCGGATCGAGACCAGGTTCAATTTGTTTTATCGAGCGCAAACATGTCTTCAATTGCTCGAATGGTTGAGCGATCGCTTGGTTTGTCCTGGTGAATCGATTTGTCGCTCGGTACAATGCAAATGAAGCCTCGATGTCGCGGAAAGGGTGGTTTTTCCAGCCTTTCGATGCAAAAGCAGGGTAGGAGCGATGCGGGTCCAATGCATCGTGGCAAGCTTCGAATTTCTTCCTCTTGGAGAAAAACAGGTCGGCTCGCGGAACGAACCCGTTCAGGCGCTATTAGCTGTTACTGAGCCGTCCACGAATCTCGCTGTCCCAGGCGGACACGTCCCTCGCACGCTATGACCGTGCTTGTAGCCACTCCAGCCGCCGGGGTGCGAAGCCCAGGAACTTCTTCGCCTTTGCGTTCGATGCGCCACGCAACCTTGTCCCGTAGTATACCGCGTCTTCGCCACATGCGATGCGTGCTTGGTCCTCTGTGATGTACGGAGGCGTCGGAGCGCCTGCCAGGCGGGCAAATGCGGGGAGCCAGACATTGACGGCTGAGGGATCGTCATCCACCACGTTATAGATACCCGGCGGAGCGGTGAGAGCGGTCACCGTGGCGCTGGCCGCATCCTCGATGTGGACCCATGACCATACGGCATTCCCCTTTCCGATAATGGGAATCTCCTGTCGACGAACCATCTCTCCGCACGCGCCATCGGGATGGTACCAGGTGTTTGGGCCATAGAAGAAACCGTAGCGGAGCGACACGCCTTCCAATGGACCAGGCGCCAGGAGTCGTTCCTCCAGGGCGGCGTAGGTCAAAGCGTGCGACGCAACTCCTGGGCTGGCATCCACCGCCATGCCGACCGCTTCGTCGGCCAATCCCTCACCCGGTGCAACAAAGAATCCGCTCGACTGCTGAATATAGCGGCGAACACCACAAGTCAGCGCCGCATGCCGCAGGTGCTCCCCTCCCTCCATCCTCAACCTGCGATCCCCTTCGCGCGCAGCGGGCATGTCGGCGGGACTCTTTGGCAACGCAGGCAACTCGTCGATGATCACCTCGGCGCGCGATGCCCGAACGGCAGCCGCTACGGCCGCCGCATCGAACGCACTCACCTGGGCCACCGCCACTCCCAATTCGTGCAAGGCGTGGGCGCCCGTTTCCGAGTGGGTCATTCCGGTTACCGTGTGCCCTTGGCGGATCAGTGCGGCGATCAAGGGACGGCCGATCGCCCCCGTCGCGCCGGCGACAAAAACCTTCATGGCATCGCTCCTATACAACAGACGCCAATTTTCGGATGTTCCGTTGGGATACAAGGAGGAGTGAAATTCCACGATTCAGTCACTCCTCCTTGTATCACAACGGAACATCCGAAAATTGGCGTCTGCTGCCGAATCTCGCACGAATATTTAGTTCGGCGATTTGGTCTGCTTCTTCACTTCTTGCTCGAGCCTGAAGACGCGATCTTCAACCCGGCCGAACCGCGCACCTACGTCGATGTTGCGTGCTATCGCGCCGGTGGCTATGGGATTCGAGCCGCTAGCATCGGGGCGCCGCAACCAATTTAGCGGAGTTGCCAGGTCGTTGGCAAGGAGATTTTGGCCATAGCGTTGACGTGGCGGTCCATCGCACGCTTTGTCTATCACTGGACACTTTCCCTGGTCGAATGGACATCAATTCCAATCGAGCTGGAGGCCCCACATGTGAACAATTCCAGGCGTTGATCGAACCCGCATGGGCTACAAGACTTGATTCATCGGGCAGGCCCATGTGCCCACATTCCGGCTTCGACAGTTTTTTCGATAAAATCCGTAAGGTCATGGCATTTTGCGCGTTCGACATCTCGATTAGCTAGGCAGGAACGTCGCCGCTCTCCGGCGTCGCCTGGTTCCGATCGAGGTAGGAAATGAGTGTCCCTGACATGGCCCTGGCCGGGCGACTGGCCCGGATGTGTGCTTGCCTTGCGTTCGCCGACAAACCGAGAAGAATGACCGCCAGCCGGCATTTCGCCGACGCTGGCTTTACCGATTTGCCACGCGCCTACTTCGTGGACACATGCAACGCCTGCATGGTCGCCACGGCCGGCGCGCATGTCGTGCTGGCATTCAGCGGCGGGCTGCCGTTGTCGTTCGCGTCCACCGACGAGCTGCTGTGCAGCCTGCACGCCTGGCTCAGCGATTCCGATCGCGACCTCATTGCGGTCGACGGCATCACCGGCCTGGTGCAGCGCGGCTTTGCCGCTTCTCTGCGGCAGCTTTGGTCCCTGTTCATGGAGGAACTGCAGGACCGACTCCGCGATGGCAAGAAGCTGATCGTCACCGGCTACAGCGCCGGAGGCGCCGTGGCGGCTCTGGCCGCGAGCCGACTGGTCGGCATGGAGCTGGCAGATGCGCCGGTCTTGTACACGTTCGCCGCTCCGCGGGCCGGCAACAGCGACTTCGCCGCCGGTGTGCTCCAGCGCGTGCAGGAGGCCTGGCGCTTCGAGTACGGCGACGACTGCGTGCCGCACTTGCACGCCCACGAACCCATTTCACGTGCTTTGCGCAAACATCAACCCCACCTAGGCACGCTGCAACTTCCGCACCTCGCACCGGTCGGCTCGCTGGAATTCATCCACAGGAATGGCAAGATCATTTCGACTTCGGAGAGCTGGTTGGATAACGAAAGGGCGGGGCAGTTTGCAAATGCTCTATCGGCAGGCAATACCAATCAGCTTGGCGCAGATCATTCGCTTGAATCGTATCTGCCGGCCATCAAGCCTTAGTACCGCTCCTTTGGCGTCGGGTAACTATCCAATTTTTGGAAGAATGGGGCGTGAACACTTTCACTCGAAATGGATAACTCTTGCTTCAGGACATTGCCCGAGGTCGATCACATTTCGATGTTTCCAAAAATTGCCCCAAATCGACTCGCTTGTTTGAAGCTTAATGGTCAAGAATAAATCGAGAAGCGGCGTTTGCGGCGGCTGGGGTCGATGGGCGGGAAGAGCTGGCCGCCAAACCATCCGCCGACGAGCGACACCAGGATGATGCCACCCATTGTGAAGACGGACGACTCGATCGTGAACTTCGGGTTGCTGATCTGAATGCCGAGCACGATCACGCTGGCTGCCAGTCCGACGCAAAAGCCCTGTTTGAAGCCGTTGCGGGTGGTGGCGCCGGCGAAGCAGGAGCCGATGAGGGCGACCAGGGCGGCAATTTCCATGCTGACGAGCTGAGCCTGCAGATGCGACGAGATGGTCAATGTGCCGCTGCTGGCCCGCAGCAGGAACTCCAGGATGGCTTTCGACCAAACCACGCCGACCACGATCACGAAGGCGCCGACGCTGACGCGGCCGAAATAAACCGGGCCCGAAAATAGCTTGCTGAGCGAAATATTGAAGGTCGGAATCGGCACGGGCGTGGGTGTCCCTTCAAGTTCCGGTATCCTCGGAATCGGCCGCCAGATTAGCATACCAAGCGCACCGCCTAGGGCGCCGATGGTCAAATGGATGACCGGCTCGGCATAGATGAGGATCGAGGAAAAGTCTTCGCCGGCGTGGTACTGCCAGAAGAGGGAGATGATGCCGCTGGCCATGCCGACCAGTCCGCCATAGACGATGCCTCCGCGCTGTCCCGCGCCGGCGAGCGCGCCGCCCACCAGCAGACTGACCGCATGGACCGCATGGTGCAGGACAATTCCGGCGAGAGTTTGCCAGACATCGGCCGTGCCGTCGCTGGCGAGAAATCCCGCAGTCAGCACCTGTTGCAATCCGAAGCGCAACCCCTGGGCCAGGATCAAGCCAACGACGATCTTTCCCCATGGCGTCTGCTGCCATTGCGGCGGCCCGTCGTCATGGATGCTCGTTGGCGTCGGATGATCGTTTTGCAGGTTCGCCGCATGATAGAGCAAGACAACGTTGCAGAGCGGGCATACGCCATTCTGCTCGTAGAGCTGCTTGCATTGCGGGCATACCAGTGGCATGACGCAGTTCCCCACCGAGTTTCCATCCACACTACCGAGCAACTCTAGGTTATTTTTTCGCCCACGGTGGGTACCCGGCCGATTTTTTGGTTAAGTTAATCGGGGGCCGCCTGTTACGCTACCGGCGGCTGATTGTGGACTACTAAAGCCTTGACAGCGCACTAGCCAGAAAAAAATGGAACTTTTTTGGACTTTCAGCGTCATACCAACTCCAGATCACCTTGATCGTTCCCTTACCCGAGGGTGTCAATGTCTTCGCCCTGTTGCCTCACGAAGACCTTTCGTCGCTTCCTCCCCCCATGCGCTGCATTCCTGGTGGCTCTTGCGATTTTGGGCGACGCAGAAATTCAGGCAAGCCCCATTGTTTCCACGCCAACCGGAACTAACTTTCCAGGAAATGATGACGGCTCCGCCGGGCCCGTTGCTCTGGGATTTTCTGCAAACTACTTCGGCACGACCTACAGTAGCGCATTTGTCAATAACAACGGCAATGTGACCTTCGGTACCGCGCTTTCTACCTACACGCCATTCGGCCTGACAAGCGGCGGCATCCCACCAATTATCGCACCATTCTTCGCCGACGTTGACACGCGGGCCGGAGGCAGCGGCACCGTCCACTATGGTACCGTCACCATCCCGAGCGGAACCGATGCGGGCAAGAGCGCGTTCTTTGTTAACTGGCCAAATGTTGGTTACTATGGTGTACACGATGACAAGTTAAACAATTTCCAGTTGCTCCTCGTCGACCGCTCCGATACCGGAGCAGGCAACTTCGACATCATCTTCAACTATGGTCAGATTCAGTGGGAGACCGGGGATGCCAGCGGCGGTAGCCACGGTCTGGGCGGGGCGTCAGCGGTTGCGGGCTTCAGCAATGGTAGCGGTATCTCAGGCACCTTCTTCCAACTGCCTGGTTCAGGCGTGAATGGCGCTTTCCTTGATGGCGGTTCAAATCAATTGATCACGGGCACCAACGATGGCGTCCCGGGACAGTTCCTTTTCACAGTACGCAATGGTGCGGTGGAGCAACCGACTGTTCCAGAGCCAGCGAGCATCGCCCTTTTCGGAATGCTCGGGCTGGCCGGCGCCATATATCGGTGGCGTCGATCGGTCAAAGCCTGATCACCGCCCGTCAGCATGTTGTGCGATCAGAGATCCACATCATGCACTGCGCCATTTCGGCACTACCTGCCTCTGCTACTCGGAAGTCCTGATCGACCGAACCCACACGCCGATGGGCCGCGGCGGATCGGCATGCAGCCCCGCCAGCGCCGCTTCGGTCGGACGCCATTCGAACGTTCGATCCGGCTCAAAATCAGTCGAGAGGTGAACGACCGCGGAGTGCCAGTACAACTGCCGCAACACCGCCTCG